>DXDO01000145.1 GCA_019115425.1 Candidatus Agathobaculum merdigallinarum
ACCAGTCCACCTGGGCGGAGCCGAAAAACCCGTATTATTCCTACTACAACGAGGACGAGGTGTGCGTGCGCATCCTGCGCGAATTCGGCCTCGAGGGCGAGCACTGCCACATCGTCAACGGCCATGTGCCGGTCAAGACCAAGGACGGCGAAAGCCCGATCAAGGCGGGCGGCAGGCTGATCGTCATCGACGGCGGCTTCTGCCGCGCCTACCAGCCGACCACGGGCATCGCGGGCTACACGCTCGTGTACGACTCGTGGGGCATCCACATCACCGCGCACGAGCCCTTCCCGGGCAAGGAGACCGCCATCCGCGACAACAAGGATATCCTGTCCACCTCAATGGCGTTCGACCGCTCGGAAAACCGCATTCGCATCCGCGAGACCGACATCGGCCACGCGCTCCAGCAGACGATCGACGACCTCAAGGAGCTGCTCGCCGCCTTCCGCCGCGGCGAGATCAAAGAGGACAATGCGGACGGCGCCGTGGTCCGCGGCCCGATCTCATAACTGCATATAAAACAGGCCCGCAGCCATTGGCTGCGGGCCTTTGCCACTCTGCCGCCGCAGGCGTGCTCATAAGGACACGCGCAGGCATCAGAATATTCCGTTGAAACCCTGGATACCATCCGGCGACTCAAAACACGTTTGTTGTTTCATCCGTGCTTATTCGTCCTGTTTTCGTTGTTTTCCCGTTTTTTCTCACCGAATGCGCAAAAACGACCGATTGGTCTCCAAAGCGTCGGCGCAGTTCGTCTACCGTCTGATCGAGCTTCAGCTGTTTGTCCCGCTGCTGTATGGAATCCGCCGAGTCGAACAGCGAAAGCTGCTCGCAGGACTGGTTTTCCGGCAGCAGGTTCGCGGCCGTCACCGACAGCAGGCGCACCGGTTTGTCCATCTGCCAATGCGCGCGCAGCAGCGCCATCGAGGTCTCGATCAAGGCGCGGGTGGAGTTTGTCGGGCGCTCAAGCGTCACCTGCCGCGAGCGGTTGCGGAATTCCGGATCACGGATACCGAGCTGGACGGTCTGGCACACCAGCCCGCGCCCGCGCAGGCGGCGGCCGACATTGTCGCACAACGCGGTCAAGCCCATGCGGCACTCATCCTCCCCCAGCAGATTATGTGCAAAGGTCATGCTGTTGCCCACGGATTTCGCCTCACGCTCAGCATAAAACGACCGCACCGGTTCGTCATCCTCGCCGCGGGCATAGCGCAGCAGCGTATCACCCATTTTGCCGAAAATTCCATGCACAAACGAAGGATCGCAGGCGGCAAGGTCGCCGATTGTATGCACCCCGAGGCGGGCGAGACGGTCAGCAGCGCGCCTGCCCACATACAGCAGCGCGCTCACCGGCAGGGACCAAGCACGTTCCCTATAATTTTCCCGTGAGAACACGGTCGTGCCGTCCGGCTTTTTGTAGTCGCTGCCCAGCTTGGCAAAGGCGCGGTTGAACGATACGCCGACCGAGATCGTCAGCCCGATTTCTTCGCGCATTCGTCGGCGCAGCTCGTCCGCGATCTGCTCCCCCGTGCCGAACAGGTGCATGGACCCAGTCACGTCCAGAAAGGATTCGTCAATGCCGAACGGATCGACCAGATCGGTATATTGCAGATACAGTTCGTTGCACCGGCGGGAGTATTTGACATACTCCGACCGGTGCGGTGCGACCAGCCGCAGGTCGGGGCATTTACGCTTCGCCTGCCAGATGGTCTCGGCGGTCTGCACGCCGAACGCCTTGGCCTGTTCGTTTTTGGCAAGGATGATACCGTGCCGGCTTTCCGGATCGCCGCAGACCGCGCTGGGGCCATTCGCGAGCGTGGGATCGAGCAGTGTCTCGACCGACGCATAAAAGGAATTGCAGTCACAGTGCAGGATTGTGCGATCCACAGCAAGACCTCCCTCCGAACATTTGTTTTTTCATTATAACCCCAAAAATTCATCTTGACAACCGTATCCGGCAAGCCTATACTGAAATGGCAAGCAAGGGTGCCGTGATGAGCGGCTGAGAGGGCGAAAGCCTAACCTTTTGAACCTGTTGGTTAGCACCATCGTAGGGAAGCTGTCGCATCGAAGAAACGCAAATGCCCCGGTTTACCGCATGGTGGACCGGGGCATTTTTTAGCAAAAGAGGGAAGTTATGATTGTAAATGGGAAAAATCATTCGTATTCCGCGGGAATGACCGTGCAGTCCCTGCTGACGTCGCTTGGACATGATCCGCTCCGCGTTGCGGTGGAGAAAAACGGGAAGATCGTGCCGCGCGCCCGCTTTGCGGACGAGCCGCTGGGCGATGCGGACACACTTGAGATCGTGCAGTTCGTAGGCGGGGGCTGAAGCCATGTATTTGTCGCAGGAAGAGCTGCACGCCGCGCTGGTCGAGCGGCACGGCGCGGACATACAGGATCAACTCGATCACGCGGCGGTCGGCATCGCGGGGCTGGGCGGGCTCGGCTCAAACATCGCGGTGCATCTCGCGCGGCTGGGCGTCGGGCGGCTGGTGCTGGTGGATTTTGATGTGGTGGATATCACCAACCTCAACCGGCAGCACTATACGATGAAGGATATCGGCATCCCCAAGACGCTCGCGCTGCAGGAACAACTGGAAGCAATCAATCCATACTTAAATTACGAAACGTATATCGAACGTATCATTCCGGCGAATGCCGCGCGCCTGTTTACCGGCTGTGATGTGGTATGCGAAGCGTTCGACCGCGCCGACCAGAAGGCGATGCTGGTCGAAACGCTGCTCGAGCGTCTGCCGGACACGCCCATCGTGTCGGGCAGCGGCATGGCGGGATACGGCTCTGCGAATGCCATGCACACCGAGCGCAAATTCGGCAGGCTGTATGTCTGCGGGGATGAAACGAGCGACATTGCGGACGGCATCGGGCTGATGGCGCCGCGCGTCGCGCTCTGCGCCGCCCAGCAGGCGACGATGGTGCTGCGGCTGCTGCTCGGCGAGCGCGAACCCTGACGCCCCATACTGGGCGTTCCATCTGAAGAAACGAACAAAAAAGGAGAACATTCGACATGGATGACAAACTGATTCTGGGCGGGCACGAATTCACCTCCCGCTTTATTCTCGGCTCGGGCAAATATTCGCTCGACCTGATCAACGCCGCGGTGCACAACGCGGGCGCGCAGATCATCACGCTGGCGCTGCGGCGCGCAAACGAGGGCGGTGCGGCCAATATTCTGGATTACATCCCCGAGGGCGTGACCCTGCTGCCCAACACGTCGGGCGCGCGCAACGCGGAGGAAGCCGTGCGCATCGCGCGGCTGTCGCGCGAGTGCGGCTGCGGCGACTTTGTCAAGATCGAGATCATGCGCGACTCCAAGTATCTGCTGCCGGACAATCAGGAGACCATCAAGGCGACGGAAATCCTTGCAAACGAGGGCTTTGTTGTCATGCCGTATATGTACCCCGATCTGAACGTAGCGCGCGATCTGGTGAGCGCGGGCGCGGCGTCCATCATGCCTCTGGGTGCGCCGATCGGCACCAACAAGGGCCTTGCCACGCGCGAGTTCATCAAGATCCTGATCGACGAGATCGACCTGCCGATCATTGTGGACGCAGGCATCGGCCGCCCGTCGCAGGCGTGCGAGGCGATGGAAATGGGCGCGGCCGCGGTCATGGCGAACACCGCGATTGCTACTGCGGGCGATATCCCCGCGATGGCAGAGGCGTTTAAGAAAGCGATTGAAGCGGGCCGCACGGCGTATCTGGCAGGCCTCGGCCGCGTGCGTGAAACGGCGGCGGCCTCCTCGCCGCTGACCGGGTTTTTGAGGGACTAACACTCTAAGGGGGACTCTGTCCCCCTTAGATAATGTCCCCTGAACAAAGCCGATTAACATCTCGGCGATCGAAAAGATTGCAAACTGGCACAAAATCAATGAAAGCTGAAATAAAACCAACAAAAAAGTTCCGACATGTGTTATAATAAGTGCAAGGGAAACGCAGGAAAAGCGGCAAAAACCGTGCACTTGGAGGAATGGGCATGTACCGATACAGCAATGGTCAGATCAGCCTTGCGGATTTCAGGCAGCCGGTGGGGATGAATTTAAAAGAGGGA
>DXDO01000146.1 GCA_019115425.1 Candidatus Agathobaculum merdigallinarum
TGCACTTATTATAACACATGTCGGAACTTTTTTGTTGGTTTTATTCCAGCTTTCATTGATTTTGTGTTAGTTTGCAATCTTTTCGATCGCCGAGCTGTTAACTGGGGTTGTTCAGGCGACATTAATTATACTGTGCTGGCGGGAAAAAGGCAAGCGCTTTCCACCTTCACTACAGGAAGGCGGTCAGCAGTTTTGTCCCCGCCTGATTGGCTGTGCTGTGCCTGATTCGCACTGTGCCTTCGACAGGTGGTTCACGCCGCGGCGGAGCAAAAAGCTCCGCCGCCTGTTTTCGTTTATTGGATATACGGTTTGCCGGTATCGATCCGAATGGTTTGCGCGCCGCCGTCCCACTCCACGCTGACACCCAGCATAAAGCACAGGTCGCGCAGCTTGAAATAGTGGCTGCCATCTATTTCATACGCCTTGCCGACCAGCGGCATATCCTCGACATAAACATCCGCAGTGGCGCGGATGGCAGTCTGCGTGCCGCCCGTGAGCGGCTCGAGTTCTCCGCCCACCGGAGTGTACGCGCCGCCGGTCAGCGTCACCTTGCGCGCGTCCCCATCCCAGTTTACATCGAATGCGGCATCGGTTCCGGTAAACGCAACCGCCAGATCACGCAGTTTGAAATAATTGCTTCCTTCGATCACATACGCAGGCGCATCGACCGGCGCCCCGTCCACCACAATATGCGCGGAGGATACCACCGCCGTCTTTGTCAGCGCCGACGTGATCGGCTCGTGATCCAGAATATATTGCACAGCCGTATCTACACCGTCAATATAATCCGCGAAGGTCTGTTCCACCTCGATATCCGGACGGAAACTCTCCACGCCGTAGGGCTTCGCAGCCTCATAATAGCTGCCCAGATCGATGAATTTGTTGGAATACTGACCGCGGATACCCGAATTAGGCAATTCAAACCCAGTGACCGCGCCAAAATGGTCCACGCTGCCGCCGGTCGGCGCACCGATAAACGTCGCGCCTGCATCTTTCAGCTGCACTGTGTTGATCAATGCGGAGGAAAACGTTCCCTCACCCGCCAGCACATAGGCCGCGCCGCCGTTTACAATGAACTGCTGCGCCAGATAAGTGACAGGATACAGCACGCCGTCCGAGCCGCCGCCGTTGTTGCGCAGGTCGATGATAAACTTGGGGTAATCGCCCGATTCCAGCTTGGCTTCCACCTCGGCGGCAAATTCGTCCATCGGATGTTCGAGATCCTCACGGCAGCTGTTGTACTGCATGTACAGCGCACCGCCGCCCAAATCAAGCAGTTTATAGTACACGCTGCCGTCCGGCTCGGTCACTGGGACCGCCGCGCGGAGCTGGCTCGCGTTCACATATGTGCTTGGATCGAGGGCAGCATATTCCTCCATGGAATACACCTTCATATTAAGCGTGGTCTCTGTTCCATCGTTATCGCGCACCACGACCGGCAGGCTTTCCTCCGTCCCTGTCGCCATGCCATAATGAGCCAGGATTTCGGTCACATACACCATCCCGCCGAACTGTCTGCGCAGGCGTACCTCGTTGTCATAGGAGATCATGGGTTCGAGCGCAGCCATCAGCTCGTCCATGGTGTGTCCGTTTATCGAGACGATCTCCTGCCCGATGTAGTCCTGATACGCCTTTTCCGCACCGGCCAGCACCCAGCGTCCCTCATACCATTCCGGCGCCATAACCAGCATATGAAAGTCCTGCAAAGCAGAGCCCACCGAAAGCATGGTATGGGAATCCCCTGCCATCGCGGTCAGTTCGGACAGTTCAACAGTGAAATCCAAGTCGGACATCTCCTCCAGCCCCGCCGCAATCTCCGCCGCCTTGTCCGCGACCGCCTGCTCAGTGGTATTGGCATAAAAATCCGGATGGTTCTCCGTCAGGGTCTCAACCAGATAAGATAAATCCTCCTGCCGCGCCTGTACTGTGCTGTCCGCCGCTCCCGCAAAGGGTACACAGCCCAGTACGGTAACTGCGCTCAGGCATCCCGCCAGCCATTGCTTCACTCTCATATGTATCCCTCCATTTGTTCTATTATGATAGAACAAATATACACTCGCTTCATCGATTTGTCAACCCCAGCTTTCCCACTCCATCCAGTGCAAACGGATATGGTGCACAGCAGTACGATATACAGCGTCGTTTTTCCGCTGCAAAACCGGCTCGAAACAATAATTTCGAACCGGTTTCACCGAATAAGCATCTTCATCCTCTGACTGATGGTGCAATTTCCCACTCAGAACCACATAGTCCCAGCGCCCTTACGAAAAGGTCTGACTGCGCAGCTCCAGATTATACGCCAGCAGCACCCGCAGCCGCGCCTTGCCGCGCGTCAGGTGGCGCGACACCGCCGACTGGCTGATCCCCAGCTTGTACGCAATTTCTTTGCCGGAAAGCCCTTCTACCTCCTTGAGCCACAGCACCTCATACTGCCGCCCTGTCAGCTGCTCTTTCAGCGCCGCAAAAAAAGCATCCCTGAATGACGCGCGAAACGCGCTGTTATCCGACGCAAGCGCGGACAGATAGCCATCATATGCCGCACGATCGGCTTCCCGCTCAAACAACCCGTTTGTCTGCATGGACTTGCCCTCCATTCTCATAATAATGCTCCAGCATAAACGCCGTTTTGCGGCTTTCGTTGATCATCACCCGCAGGCACCCGATGCGCTGCTTTAAGCGGTATTTGACCTCCTTGTGCCGCGCGCGGCGCTGCGCCACCTGTAATTCCTTCATGCGCAGTTCGAGCAGCGCTGTGTTGGAGCGATATTCCTGCGCCATTTCACGCAGTGCCATAGCGTACCTCCTTTACAAATCAGAACATTTGTTCGTCTATAGTTTCATAATACTATATATTGGAACTATTGTCAAGATAAACCCAAATCTTGAGTTCTATCAATAATTGAACCTACATATATTACCAGAGAAAGGAGGCAGCGGACATGCGTAAACTATTGCTGACCGGCTGCGGACTGGTTATGGTACTGTATCTGCTGCCCGCACTCTGGTCGGTTGACGGTGCAGATGATAGCGCTCCCCCCACACTGACCGTACCGCAGGCCGCACCGGTGGACGGTTTGGCTGACAGCAGTACCGCTGCCGCTGATTTTTCCACCGTCACCGTCGATATCGACGGTACTCCCACCGAACTTCCTCTGGAAACCTATATAGCGGGCGTTGTTGCCGCAGAGATCCCCAATGATTTCCCGATGGAGGCCATCCGCGCACAGGCAGTCGCGGCGCGCACCTATGCGGTGTATAAGCTGTCGCGAGGGCGGCCCGAAGCGCATCCTGACGCGGACCTGTGCGACGATTATCACCACTGCGCGGCATACCGCGATATCGCGGTCGAAACCGCCGCCGGCAGTGATCTGTCGCGTGTGCAGCAGGCTGTCGAGGACACCGAAGGCGAAATCCTGACCTATGATGGTGCTCCCATCGCCGCGGTGTTCCACTGTGTCAGCGGCCCGCGCACCGAGGCGGCAAAGGACGTGTGGGGCGAGGATATCCCTTACCTGCAAAGCGAAGTCAGCCCGGGCGGCTCGGCGTACAGCGGCTACGAGGACGCGGTGACCGTATCCGCGGATGACTTCCGCCAAAAGGTCGCAGACGCATTTCCCGCGGCCGATGTGTCAGGCGCGCCCAGTTCATGGTTTAAGGCATCCGTCCGGTCGGCGGCGGGCGGTATTATCACCGTGCAGCTTGGGGGCGCAACGGTAGAAGGCACGGCCGTGCGCGAGCTGTTCGGCCTGCAATCGACCAATTTCACGGTCACCACCACCGAGGACAGCATCACTTTCCATACAATCGGGTATGGGCATGGCGTCGGCCTGTCGCAATACGGCGCGAAATACATGGCTGAACAGGGCTCGGACTATCAGGAGATCCTGTCTCACTATTATCAGGACGCTGTGCTTACCAATTTATAGCGTTTCCCGCCGTGTAACGAAAAAATGACCGCCGATATGGCGGTCATTTTCATTTCAGCGAAACAGCATACGCCCTGAGACTTTACTCGCTGAGCAGCATACGGTCGTTTTCAATATTAAATTTTTCGAGCAAATCGCGCACAGTCAGGTTTTTCTTCTCCTCGCCGCGAATATCGACGATAACCTTTCCCGCATCCATCATAATCAGGCGGTTGCCATACTGGATAGCGTTTTTCATGTTGTGGGTCACCATCAGAGTGGTCAGATTGTCGCGCGCGACGATCTCCTCCGTGAGCTGAAGCACCTTGTCCGCAGTCTTGGGATCAAGCGCGGCAGTATGCTCATCCAGCAGGAGCAGGTCGGGCTTCTGGAGCGTGGCCATGAGCAGCGTCAACGCCTGGCGCTGGCCACCCGAGAGCAGACCGACCTTGCTGGTCATGCGATCCTCCAGCCCAAGGCCGAGGGTCGCGAGCTTTTCACGGTAGATCCCCCGCTCCTCGCTGGTGATACCGTGGCCCAGACCACGGCTCTTGCCGCGCCGGTAAGCCAGCGCGAGATTCTCCTCAATGCCCATGGTCGCTGCCGTACCCATCATGGGGTCCTGAAACACGCGGCCGAGAAAGCGCGCGCGCTTATGTTCTGGCAGGCTCGTCAGGTTAAAGCCGTTGAGCCGGATCAAACCGGCATCCACAGGGAACACGCCCGCAATCAGGTTGAGCATGGTCGACTTACCCGCACCATTGCCGCCAATCACGGTGACGAAATCGCCGTTTTCCAGCGTCAGGTCAAGGCCGTCGATCGCACGCTTCTCATTGACCGTGCCCGCGTTAAAAGTCTTGTAGATTCCCTTGAGTTCAAGCATTCTTATCCGCCCCCTTTTTCGCAGGCCTGTTGAAATATTTGCCCTTCCAATAGGGGATGGCAAGAAATACCGCGACAACCGCCGCCGTAATCATCTTCAGGTCGTTGGTATCCAGGCCGGCGGTCAGCACGATCTGGATCACCGCGTAATAGATCACCGCGCCAAAAGCCACGCCCAGCAGCCGCAGAGCAAAATTGCGGAAAATACGTCCGAACACAACCTCGCCGATGATGACCGCTGCCAGACCGATCACGATCGCGCCGCGGCCAGCGTTGACATCCGCAAACCCCTGATACTGGCAGTACAGCGCGCTCGACAGCGCGACAAGGCCGTTGGAGAGCATCAGCCCCAGCACCTTATTAAAGTTCACGTTGATGCCCTGCGCGCGGCTCATGTTCGGATTGGCGCCGGTCGCGCGGATCGAGCAGCCGAGAGAAGTGCCAAAGAACCAATACAGCAGTGCAATGACAAGCACGGTGAACACCGCTGCAACAAAGATTGGATTCTCAATGGTCAGCTGTTTGACATTGCGCAGCGAAACCAGCAGGTCGTAGTTATTCGGGTTGATCGCCATATTGGCCTTTTTATCCATGATCCGCAGGTTAATGGAAAACAGGGCCAGCTGTGTGAGGATACCGGCCAGAATCGCCGGTATTCCCATGAAGGTATGCAGAATGCCGGTGACCAGACCGGCCAGCATGCCTGCGATAAACGCACACAAAAGCGCCACCCAGACATTGACGCCGTTCGTCATCAGCACAATGCACACCGCGCCGCCGGTTGCCATTGTGCCGTCCACGGTCAGGTCGGCCAAATCGAGCACGCGGAAGGTAATAAACACGCCGATCGCCATTAAACCCCAGATGAGTCCCTGCGCCACCGCACCGGGCAGCGCGGATAACAGGTCGGAGAAGAATTCCACTTTCATGCCCCCAATATGTAATAATCTGATAAAGTGCAAAAGCACGTAAACAGTATAACAAAAAAAAGCGGAAAAGGCAAACCCTTTCCGCTTTTTTTCTGTCGCTTTTGCGCGTCCACTCAGTCCGCAATGGCCTCGTAATCCTCTGGGATCGTGATGCCGAGCGCCTCGGCATTGGCGGCGTTATACATCTTGGTGAAGTTCGGCGCGGGCTCGACCTGCATGTCGCCCGGATTCGCATCATTCACAAGAATCTCGTATGCCATCTCGGCCGTGATCTCGCCCAGCTCGTAGTAATCGATGGACAGGGTCGCCACGCCGCAGCCCGAGCAGATGCCCTGCTCACCCGCGATAACCGGCACGCCCGCCGGAACAACGACGTTCGCGATCGCTTCCGTGCAGGAAGCGGCGGTGTTGTCGGTCGGGATATAGATCACGTCGCTGTTCGACGCTGCATTCTGCGCAACAGAGGCAACGTCGTTCGAGTCGGTGAAGGCATACTCACTGCAGGTATAACCCATTTCCTCCAGAAGCGGGGTAATGGTATCGATCTGGTAGCGCGAGTTCGGCTCTGCCGAGCAGAACAGCAGGCCAACATTTGTCGCATCCGGGAACAGCTCGTTGAGCATTGCCGCCTGGCCGTCGAGCGGCGCAAGGTCGGTCGTACCGGAAACATTGGTGCCGGTCGTCGATGTGCTGGTCCAGCCCTCTACGCCGAGTGCAGTGCCATAGTCGGTGATCGAGGTGCCGAGGATCGGGATATCCACTGTGCCCGACTGCGCGGCCTGCAGCGCGGCCGTACCGTTAGCCATGATCAGATCGACACCCGAGGAGATGTAATCATTGGCAATGGTTGTGCAGTTTGCAGACTCGCCCGAAGCGTTGTTGACATCGATCTGCACAGAGCCGCCGTCCGCCTGAATCAGCTCCTCAAGTTTGTCCTGAAAGCCCTGGGTCGCAGCGTCCAGCGCCGGATGCTGCTGGAGCTGGATCACGCCGACTTCAAAGCTGCCCGCAGTGCCGGAATCCGCGTCCGATCCGCCGCAGGCGGTCATCGAAAGCGCCATCGCGCCCGCCATGAGTGCGGCGAGTAATCTCTTCTTCATAAAAACCCCTTCTTTGCAATAAAAATTCTGCATCAAGCATTGGTTAAGGGTTCCAAGGCTCTTTGCACTTTTACATGTTAGCAGTTAAAAGAGAGGAAGTCAAGCGAATCTGCCACTTTTTTGGAAAGGATCGGCTGCGCCCGTCAAGTTCTACAAGATATCTTTTTCAATTTGTTAATAAATTGTAAGTATTGACCGGAATCGGTTGACCCTGTTCCTGCGGCATCGTACAATAAGATAGAACAATCAAGGAGGGCGATGCTATGAACATTTCCTTTTTCCTGAAGCCCAAAATTGACGTCTCCTACATATTGGACGACTGTCCGGTGCGGCAGGCGCTGGACGATATGCTGAAAAGCGGATTTACCGCCATACCGGTCATCAGCCCCAAGGGGAAGTACGTCGGCACGATCACCGAAGGTGATTTCCTGCGTCTGCTGCTGCGCTGTACTTCCGAGCAGCTTGACCATATGACCGTTGGGCAGGTGGAACGGCGCGTGCGGCACCGTTCGGTCAATATTGACGCGCGCATGGAGGATATGGTAGACTTGGTTGCAGCACAGAACTTTGTGCCTGTGACCGACGGGCGCGGGATGTTCTGCGGCATTATCACGCGCAGCGATGTGATCAATCAGCTACGTGCAAGCTGCAAAAAAGTAAAATAAGGAGGACTGCGGCATGGGCAGATCAGGGGGTGGAGGAGGCGGCTTCCGCGGCGGCGGTTTTTCCGGCGGCGGACGTTCGTCCGGCGGCTTTTCCGGCGGTTTTGGCGGAGGGCGCAGCGGCGGTTCGCGCGGCGGCTACCGCGGCGGTTTCGGCGGCTTCCGAACTGGGCCGATCTTCATCAACAACTCGCGCCGGTATTACGGCGGCGGGGGCGGCGGAGGCAACAACAGCGGCGGCAGTTCCGGCGGCATGACCGTGCTGGTCGTGCTGATCGCGATATTCCTGCTTGCCGGCGTGATGTTTGTTACAAACGGCGGCTTCTCCTCCGGCGGCAGCATTGCCCGCTCTACGGTGGAGCGTGAAAAGCTGCCTGCCTCCGCCGTGCAGGAGACCGCCTATTATACCGATGCGGACGGAAGCTGGATCCGCAGTCCCGGCACGCTGGAAAGCGGGATGCGGGCGTTTTATGAGGAAACCGGCGTGCAGCCCTATCTTTACATCCTGCCCAATGGCGAAAGCACCTCGATCAGCGAACTGACGCAGCGGGCGGAAACCCTGTACGAGGAGCTGTTTGACGACGAGGGTCATTTCCTGCTGGTATTCTGCGACGACGGCTACGGTTCGTTCAACTGCGGCTACACAGTAGGCGCGCAGGCCAAGACTGTGATGGACGACGAGGCCATCGGCATTCTGGCCGATTACATCGACCGGTATTACAGCGATATGTCCATCAGCGAGGAGGAAATCTTTTCAAACGCCTTCGCGGACACCGGCGAGCGCATCATGACCGTGACTAGGTCTCCCATCGTGCCGGTAGCGGTCTGCATCGCAATCGTCGTGGTGGCGGTTCTGATATTCCTCACCTTGAAAAAGCGCCGCGAGCAGCATGAACGCGAGCAAAAGCGCGCCGAGGAAATCTTAAAGACCCCGTTGGAAAAGTTTGAAGACCAGGAGGTCGAGGATCTGGCGAAAAAATATGAGGAGAAATAAGCGGAAAGCAAGCTGCTCTCCGCAAGCACTGTAAGCGGTATTTCAATGAAAATCTGTCAGGAGGAAAACAAAATGGGCATTCTGGAACGCTTTACCGACATTATCAAGGCGAACATCAACGACCTGCTGGACAAGGCGGAGGACCCCGCCAAGATGATCGACCAATATCTGCGCGACATGACCGAAGATCTTGCCGAGGTCAAGCGCGAGACCGCGAATGTTATGGCCGAGGAGTCCCGCGCCAAACGCATGCTGGATGACAACGCCAAGGAGATCGAAAAGTATGACGGTCTGGCGCGAAAGGCGTTGCAGGCCGGCAATGAGGACGATGCGCGCGTATTCCTTGCCAAAAAGCAGCAGCTGGCCGAAAAGGCGGTTTCCCTGAAGGCGACCTATGACGCGGCGCATGCCAACGCACAAAAAATGCGCGAGATGCACGACAAGCTGGTGGGCGATATCGAATCTCTGAATGCCCGCCGCGAGATGGTCAAGGCCAAAGTTGCAGTTGCCAAGACCCAGCAGAAGGTCAATGAATACGCATCCGGCGCGGACAAGGCGGCGGGCGCGATGAATGCGTTTGACCGCATGGAAGCCAAGGCGGACACAATGCTTGACCGCGCCAACGCGATGGCGGATCTGAACCAACCGCCCAAGGACGAAGCATCCACGCTCGAGGAAAAGTATCAGGCGGCGGGTGCGACCAGCGCAGTCGATGACGAGTTGGAACGGCTCAAAAAGGAAATGGGTCTGTAAGCCGCCGCGCCGTAAGACAACTGAACAGCGCAGCAAAAAGCCGCCCGGCATGGCCGGGCGGCTTTATTATGCGTTTATATCGTATCAGTCCAGTTCCACTCGTTCGCGCACAGAATCGGTCACAGACAACTGCACCGCCTCAGTTTTATAGCCCGCGCATGCGACCTGCGCCACGTAGTTGCCGCGCTTCAAGCTGAACGAAGCGACGCCATCCGTACCGGTGGTGACACTCTTGCCGCCGATGCTGACAACCGCACCGGAAAGCGGCGCGCCATACCGGTTGGTGACAACCAGCTGCACGGTTTCCTGAATCTCACCGGTCAATCTGACCGTTCGTCCGTAAGAAACGCTCACCGTTTGCGAGACATCCTGTGTAAATCGCTCATGCGACGCACTCACCTTATAGGAGCCGCGCTTGACGTAAACCGTCGCCCTGCCGCTTTCATTTGTATAGGCAGTCTGGGCGGCGCTGCTGCTCTCCGCATCATCCCCTGCCGGCGCGAAGGTGACGGACGCACCCTCAATCGGCAGGCCCAGATCGTCGACCACATTTGCGGTCAGTTCATAGGTGGTAACGTAGTTGACACGCAGCACCGGATTTAGTCCGCTCGACATCACGAAGGTGAAATTCGCATAGGCAGCGCCATCTGCCCCAAAGGACGAGACCGCAGACTTGTTCAGCGTCACCTGATTGCCGCTGATGCGGTACTGCCAGTCCTCCTCGAGCCTTGCGCCGTTGCAGGTGATATACTCAAGCTCCGCGCCTTCCACCGCGTTCAGCGTAACCGTCAGATCCACATAGCCGGGCGAATTGGTGTTGGAATCAAAATCGATCGTCTCCGGCTGCACCTGATTGACCGGCGAGGTGTCAATGACGTTCAGCGTGCATGTCGCCGCCGTACCGCGGGTGGGCACAAAGGAAATGGTGTAGCTTCCCCGGCTCCTGCGGTTCAAGGCCTCGCGTGTCAGCGTGACTGCACCGGTGGAGGGATCATACCGGTAATCCGTGCCGCGCTCCAGCACTGTGCTGCCGATCTTGACGGAATCCAGTATGGTGCCGCTCTGCAGTACAACAGTGACAACCTGATCCGCGTAATTTACCGATTCCTCATATTTGTCAAAGGTGATCTCCGACGGGCTGACCACACCCTGCGCGGAGTTCCCCACGATGATGCCGATTGCCGCCGTAGAACCGTCCTCAAACAACAGTTCAGCCGTATAGCTGCCCTCTCGAAGGGTACGCAGATAGGTCTTATAAATGCGAATTCCGTTTTTATCGCTCAGGATGTTGTAATCCGTGCCCTGCCGCAGCCGTTCACCGTCCACCGTGATGCTGACCAGATCATTTTTATCCGCATTGAAGGTGAACTCATAGGAATGGGCGATCGCATCCATATTCCCTGTATCGACCGACAGGACGGACGGGGAAACCGACACACTGGTGGACGAAGCCACGGTTTCGCCCGCGATGACCGCAGTGACGCCGCCGGCCAATTCGAGCGAGCCAGGCTGCATGACCAGCTCACAGCCGGAAGTATTGAGGACCGCGCTCTGGACAAAGCCGCCGCCCGTGACCGAGGTTGCGCCGTTTGCCGTGAGCTCGCTGATCGAGGTGCTGCCCGTGGTCAGGATGGAGCATGTCCCCTCGGTGGTGACATCCCACACTGCCGCATCGAGCGTCAGGGAGATATCCTCCCCTGTTAGGGCCAAGTCGGAGAAACCACCCGCCGAAGCGCCCAGGCTGCTTTCGGTCAATGCTGCCGAGGTCTGTATCTCCGTGGAGCCGATATTCGTGTTGCTAGTGGCGGTCACCTGCGGGGTCAATCCAATCGGGTTGGAAACCACCATATTCAGCGCGGATACGCCGTCCAGCGTGACATTGCCGCCGCTGATGATGATATCTCCGTTCACCGTAACGTTGGACAGCGTGACATTGCCAGTCAGCACGCCCTCTGTGATGTACAGATTACCGTCTACCGTAGCGTCCGACAAGGTGCAGGGCTCGGAGATCGTTACATTCTGCCGGTCGCCGCTCAGATCGGATTCCGTATAATTGCTTCCCGAGTCATCCAGCGACGAACCGAGGAAGTAATATAAGATCCTCGCGATCTCGCCGCGCCGGATTGATCCCTTCGGCTTGAAGGTACCATCCGTATAACCTTCGATATAGCCCTGCTCCACTGCTTCCGCAACATATGCCCTGCTGTAATTGCTCAGCGAGGCCTTGTCCGAAAACGCGTCCAACTCGGAAAGGTCGGCGGACGGGGTATACTTGTGCAGCCGTCCCAGAATGGTAGCCGCCTGCTCGCGCGTGAGCGTGGCTTCCGGCGCCATCTCATCCTCGCTTACACCGTTGATGTAGCCATGCTTTACCGCAATCTGCACCGTCTCATAATAGGAATCACTGGCGCTCACATCGGAAAAGTTAATCGAAGCCTTCTCCGTGAAATTAAAGGCGCGGTTGATATAACGCATGAATTCCCAACGCTGGATCGGCTGGTCAGGCGTATAGTTGCCGGTCGAGGCAGAGGGATTGATGATCCCCAGCTCGTGCATCTCGGTCAGATATTTCCGCGCCCAGTGGTTATCAATATCCGAAGCAGCAAACGCCGTCGGCAGCGTGCACACAAGCATTGCGGACGCCACCACTGCGGAAATCAATCTTTTCACAGCAATCACCTCATTGGTTTTGTTATTCCTATTCTACCATTCTTTTGTTCATTTGTGTACTGTTATTTTTCAAAATTACCCTGTCGTTATATGTTCTTCGACAATTCTTTTGAAATTAGACGAAATGATGGCAGGAGCAGTTCCATCCATCCGGCCTTACAGGGCAGATTTGCGCCGCAGCGGAATTACGGCACTGTTTGGAATTCGATTCGAATATAAGGGATCAAAAACCATCTCTTTCGCCTCGATTTTATCTTTTTAGGAGAAATATAGTTCAAACTTATGCCATCAGAAAAAGGTTCTTGCACTGGTACTGGCGTTCGCTTGCGCGTTCACCATGTTTGCC
>DXDO01000147.1 GCA_019115425.1 Candidatus Agathobaculum merdigallinarum
GAATAGCCCGCCGCCGCGGTCTGGCACAGCTTGCGCTGCGGCAGCTTGTGCTCGAGCGTCTCGGAGAGCGGGACGGTCGGATCGCCTGCACCGGTCACGCGCATCGCCTGATAGACGTAGCTGCGGCCGGAGAGCGGGTCGCGGATCGCGCCGCCGAGGCAGGTCGCCGCGCCGCCGAACGGCTCGATCTCGGTCGGATGGTTGTGGGTCTCGTTCTTGAACATGAGCAGCCAGTCCTCATAGTGGCCGTTTACGAGCGCCTTGACCTTGATCGAGCAGGCGTTGATCTCCTCGGATTCGTCGATATTCTTGAGGTAGCCGCGTTTTTTGAGCACCTTTGCGCCCGCGGTCGCAATGTCCATCAGCGTGACCGGGCGCTTTGCGGCCTTTTCCTCGCCGTAGACCTCGACGCGCGCCGCAAGGTAGCGGTTGAACGCATCCTGCACCATTGGATCGTCGATCTTCACGCCGTCGATCTCGGTCAGGAAGGTGGTGTGGCGGCAGTGGTCGGACCAGTAGGTGTCCACCATGCGCACCTCGGTGATGGTCGGGTCGCGCTTTTCCTCATCGCGGAAGTAGGCCTGCAAAAACTTCAGATCGTCCAGATCCATCGCAAGCCCCATGTTCTGGAGCAGGTCGGAGAGCGCGGCTTCGTCCATGTGGATAAAGCCGGTGACCGACGCGACCGTGGTCGGGATGGCGTACTCGACCTTGAGGGTCGCGGGCTTATCCATGGATGCTTCGCGCGATTCCACAGGGTTGATGAGGTAGCCGCGGATCTTGTCCAGATCTGCGTCGGACAGTTCGCCCTCGAGCACATAGATTTTGGCCGCCGCGACCGCCGGGCGCTCGCCGCCGGTCAGCAGCTGGATGCACTGCGCGCAGGAGTCCGCGCGCTGGTCGAACTGGCCGGGCAGCGGCTCGACCGCGAGCACGGTATGAGCGCCTGCCGGACGGGGGAAATCCTCGTCATAGCACACATCCGCCATAGGCTCGGAAAAGACAATGCCCTTGGCCTTTTCATAAGCCTCAGGGGCGAGTCCCTCGGTATCGTAGCGGCACAGGTACCGCACATGGGTCAGGCTTTTGATCTCGAGCAGGTCGTGCAGGCTGGAAAACAGGCTGCGCGCCTCTACGTCAAAGCCGGGCTTTTTTTCGGAATAACAACGATTGACGCTCATGTATCGTGTCCTCTCCTTTTTCTGTTTACAAGATAGATTTATTGTACCTGTTTTAGCGGCATAAATCAATCGGTGAGGACGACAAATTATCAGGGGATTCGCGGGATTCTCTGTATTAACTGCGCGCCTGCGCTGGAGGCAGGAATACTTACCGGCTGCCGGACAGCAGGGCAGGGTCAATAAAAGCCGCCGACCGCGCAAAACCGGACGAAACAAAGGCGATGGCGCGGGATGCTGCCGGAATGTCTGCACCGTGCAGGAGAAGCCGTAAAATCCTGTTGCGCAAAATGAAAAAAAGCGGTACAATGATAAGCAGAAAGGTGGTGCCCTTTTCCATGGCATTCACAGGCTTTAACGCCGCGGGCATCGACCTGCTGCAACTGAACCGCCTGCAAAACAGCAAGGAATTTTACGAAGTACACAAAGAGGAAATCAAGCGGCTGGCCATCCAGCCTTTTCATGAGCTGATTGCGGAGATGACGCCCGCGATGCTTGAGATCGATCCGCAGTTTGTGGTCACGCCCTCGCGCATGGTATCGCGCGTGCGGCGCGACACGCGCTATACGAAGGACAAGACGCTTTACCGCGCCAACCTCTGGATGTTTTTCCGGCGGCCTCGGCGCGAACATGAATCCGTTCCCTGTTATTATTTTGAAATCCATCCCGAATACTGGGGCTTCGGCTGCTGGGGCGGCTGGGGCAGGGGCGAGATGGAAGCCCTGCGCGAGATGATCCTGCATGAGGATAAGCTGTTTCTCCAAGCGTATCGGGCGGTGAACGCCTGTCCGCAGGTATGGCTTGCGGGCGAGGAGTACAAACGCCCTAAATTTCCGAACGCCAAGCCGGAATACCAGACCTGGCTGAACCGCAAAGAGTTGGGCGCGGACTTCCGCGAGTATCATGATTTTGCGCCGATTCTGGACGGCTCGTTCGTTCAGCCGATGATCGGAATCATGCGGCAGCTTGCGCCGCTGTACCAACTGTTTCTGACCGCGAAGGAGCGCGCGGAAGCAGGGCGCAGGGAGGCGCTGGAATGAGATATGTTGCGCTGGATTTTGAAACCGGCAATGCATCGCCGCTCAGTGCATGCGCGCTGGGCGCGAGCATTTTTGAGGACAGTGTCTTGGTGCGCGAACAGGTATCGCTGATCAAGCCGCCTGTCGGCGTGCGCAAGTTTCATTGGGGCAATGTCCGCGTCAACCATATCACCGAGAAAATGGTCGCGGACGCACCCGCGTTCGACGAGGTCTGGCAGGGAATTGCGAAGGATGCGGAGGGCAGCGTGATCGTGTGCCACAACGCCTCGTTCGATACCGGCGTGCTGGGCGCCTGCCTTGCGCATTATCATCTGCGTGTACCGGAATGCCGCGTTGTATGCACGGTAAAGGTTGCGCGGCGCGTATGGCCGGGGCTTGACAATCATAAACTGGATACGGTATCTGCTGCGCTCGGCATTTCGCTTGACCATCACGAGGCCGGCTCGGATGCGCGTGCCGCCGGACTGATTTTACAGGCCGCTCTGCGCGAAACCGACAGTGTGGATGCGGATGAGCTGGCGCAGAAGATCGGCATGCGGCTGGGCCGCATTTCCAGCATGGGGACTGTGCCGTGCAGCATTGCAAAAGAAGTAAGGGGCAAAACGCCCGTTTATCCCTCTAAATAAGTGAATCAAAAGGAGAGAGTAAGCTATGAAAAACTATCTGGAAAACATCGACCGTGAAGCCTTGCGCGCCCGCGCAGAGCAGATGCTCGGCTATGCCAATGATGCGCGCAGCCAGGCCAGCCGCTGGACGGACTATGCAGTGACCAAGGCGCGCGGTTTTTCGCTGTTCGATTTCGCGGTTTTTGAGGCCTGCCTGCTTTCGCTCGGCCTTTGGCTGGGGACCTGCTTCTCCAAATTCTTCAAGAAGTTCCGCGGCGTCCTGTTCGTTGCGTTCACGGCAAGCTGGCTGTACCTGTTCTGGCGCGTATTCTTTGACAGCGACGACGAATAATTTCCATATCAATTTTACCGCTGCAAAATGCGGCGGGAGAGGAGTGTGCCTGTGCAGGAGCAACCCGGGCAGAATAAGAAAAAACTGAGCGACCAGCCCCACTTCTTCCAGTGGGGCTTGACTGCGTTCTGTGTGATCGTGCTGAGCGTGGTGGTCGTATTCCTGCTGCAATGGCTGCCGGGCATCTGGTCGATGCTCAAGAAGCTCGCGGGCATTTTAAGCCCGTTCATTTACGGCTTTGTGATGGCCTATCTTCTCATGCCGGTGTTCAACGCATTGTATAAGCGGCTCCAGCCGCGGCTGGCGCAGCGCTTGAAAAACGGAACGCGCATCGCCAAGGGATTGTGCAGCATCCTGACGCTGTTGATCGGCATTGCAGTGGTCGGCATTTTGCTGTGGATGGTGCTGCCGCAGCTGGTCGTGAGCATTTTTTCGCTGCTGGAATCCATGGACACTTATCTCGATGAGATCTCCGGCTGGGTGGCGGCGCTGCTGCAGGATAATCCGGTGATCGAGCGCAACTTCCTGCAGATTTACGACCAGTTTTCGCAGCAGTTCGTCAACTGGGTGCAGAATATCGCATTGCCGCAGCTTGTTGAACTGATGACAGGCGTGGTGACTACGGTTTCCGTGGTGTTCGATATCTTCATCGGCATCATTATTGCGCTGTATATCCTCAATAGCAAGGATACGTTCTGCGCGCAGGCCAAAAAGATCACATACAGCCTGTTCCCGATCGACCGCGCAAACCGCATCATGGGGCGCGTGGCGTATGTGCATCGCGTATTCGGCGGCTTCATTACCGGCAAGCTGATCGACTCACTCATCATCGGCGTGCTGTGCTTCATCGGCCTGCGGCTGATGATCAATTTCGGTCTGATGACCATGGACCCGTCCTTTGCGCTGCTGATTTCGGTTATCGTGGGCGTGACCAATATCATCCCGTTCTTCGGCCCGTTCATCGGCGCAATACCGAGTACCATCCTGATCATGGTGATCAGTCCGATCCAGGCGGTATACTTCGTGTTGTTTGTCCTCGCGTTGCAGCAGTTTGACGGCAATATCCTTGGCCCCAAAATTCTGGGCAACTCTACCGGATTGTCGAGCTTTTGGGTTATGTTTGCAATTTTGCTGTTCGGCGGCGTGTTCGGCTTTGTGGGAATGGCGGTCGGCGTACCGCTGTTTGCGGTGCTGTACAGCGCGGTGACCGAGCTGGTGAACAGCCTGTTGAGCAAACGCGGGCTTTCTGAGGATACCAACGACTATCGCGGCCGTAAGCGGCTTGATCCGGAAACGCGGGCGTTTGTCGAGGTGCAGCAGGAGGCGCCGCCGGTCTCTGCAAAAGAGCGCCGCCGCGCTGCGGAAAAAGCGCGTGCGATGCAAAAACAGCATACGGACGATACAGACAAAGAGGGCTGACCATAGGTCAGCCCTCTTGCTATTTGGTTGTATTTGTGCTGATAAGCGCATCCATACCGGCAGCCATCTCTTCGCCATTGCGGATCATATGGACCCAAGGCACGCTTTGGTAAGCAAAGCTCGACTCCCCCAAAACGATATGCAGCAGCTCATTTTGATAAACCGCGTCGATCTCATAACGAACCGTAGCGGTCGGATAACCGCCGCTTCTGTAAGATGGGAGGCGGGACGCCTTGCAGGAGGCAAGCAGCTGCTCAAGCGCTTCTGCATCAGTCTGCGCGGTAACGTCTATGTATTCCGCATCGTTGCCTACACGGCGCACTTGGTGGATTTCCAGTTGCTCAGGCTGCGGCGCGACCGTGTATGGGGTCAGCAGATAGACCAAAACACCGCATAGTACGACTGCGCATCCGAACACAAGAATGATTTTCCGTTTCATCACAGACACCTCCTGTCAGGTTTATACAGCAGCGTGGATAAAAACAGGCGCCGGAATATTGGATTTCGGCGCCTGTGAATGGATATGGAATTGCTGTGGCTTACTTCAGGCCGGCGGTGATAATCGCCATCTGGTAAACCTCGTCCGCATTGCAGCCGCGGGACAGGTCGTTGATCGGTGCGTTCAGACCCTGAAGGATCGGGCCGTAAGCCTCGAAGCCACCCAGACGCTGTGCGATCTTGTAGCCGATGTTGCCGGCGTTGATGTCGGGGAAGATGAAGGTGTTCGCCTGGCCTGCAACCGGAGAGCCCTTGCACTTGGTCGCAGCAACGACAGGGGAGAACGCAGCGTCAAACTGCAGCTCGCCGTCCACCGCAAGATCCGGAGCGGCAGCCTTGGTCTTTTCGGTGGCGTTCTTCATCATGTCAACGGTTTCGCCCTTGCCCGAGCCCTTGGTCGAGTAGGACAGCATCGCGACCTTGGGGTCGATGCCGAACGCCTTGGCAGTCTTGGCGGTCTCGATCGCGATCTCAACCAGATCGTCCTCGCCCGGATTGATGTTGATCGCGCAGTCGCCCATTGCATACATCTCGTCGCCGCCGTCCTTCGCATCGCGGCGCAGAATAAAGCAGGAGCTGACGATCTTGTTGCCCGGCTTGGTCTTGATGATCTGGAGCGCGGGACGGACGGTATCGGCCGTCGAATAAGTAGCGCCGCCGAGCAGGGCGTCCGCCTTGCCCATCTTGACCAGCATGGTGCCGAAGTAGTTGCCTTTAGAAAGCGCTGCGCGGCACTGCTCCTCGGTCATCTTGCCCTTGCGCAGCTCAACCATCTTGGCGACCATCTCGTCCATTTCCGGATAGGTCGCAGGGTCGATGATTTCCATGCCTTCGATGTCGAAGCCGCCGGCCTGCGCCGCCGCCTTGACCTCATCTACATTGCCGACCAGGATGGAATCCAGCAGGCCGTCCTTCTTCAGGCGGGCCGCCGCTTCAAGGATGCGGGGATCGGGACCTTCGGTGAACACGATCTTGCGCTTATCAGCTTTCAGCGTTGCAATTAAATTTTCAAACATTGCTGCACTCTCCTCTAATTTTCTCTCATTCGACGGGCCGTATGCTGCACAGCCGCGGCAAATCTTGTTACCCTCATTATACACCCATACATACCACACGACAAGCATTATTTTGGTCAGATTTTGGGTAGATTGTGCATCGGTTGCTTGAGGAGAGAGATGACTGATTATGCGTCAAAGCGGGAACAATAGAGGCGGAAAGGAAGTGCTTTTGATGCAAGTGATCCGCTATTTGAATGGAAAGCGTCTGCATGGCGCGATGCCGCCGCTGCTGCTTGACCGTGAAGGCGTCGGTGCGCTGCTCGGCGCGGCGCGGTACAGGCAGCCTCTTCCATTGCCGGACGCTGCGCCCTCTGCTATACTGGAAGCGGAGGGACGCGGTCTTGGAAAGGAACAGACATGAAACACACCGCATTATATCTGCGCGTATCGACCGAAGCGCAGGCGGACGAGGGTTACTCGCTCGCGGCGCAGGCGGAAAAGCTGGAGGCCTACTGCCGCATGAAAGGCATTGCGCAGTTTAAGCGCTATGTGGACGGGGGCTTCTCCGGCTCCAACCTGACCCGTCCGGCGGTCGCGGAGCTGATCGAGGCGATCCGCGGCGGCGCGGTCGAGCGGGTGGTGGTCTACAAACTCGACCGCCTGAGCCGAAGCCAGAAGGATACGCTTTACCTGATTGAGGATGTGTTCCTGCCGCACGGCGTGGATTTTGTTTCGATCAACGAGAATATTGACACCGGAAGCCCGTATGGCCGTGCGATGATCGGCATTCTGTCCGCCTTCGCCCAGCTTGAGCGCGAGAATATCTTTTTGCGTACGCGCATGGGCATGGTGGAGCGCGTCAAGCAGGGCTTCTGGCCGGGCGGCGGCAAGATCCCTTTTGGGTATGATTATGATCCGGCCAAGGGCATTCTTGTACCCAACGGTGATGCGGATACTGTGCGCGAGATCTACGCACGGTATCTGGAGGGACAGTCCACAGGACGCATTGCACGCGAGCTGGGGCTGAAATACGAACATCTGGTGCGGCAGATCCTCCTGCGGGAGAGCAACACAGGGGTGATCGTCTATAAGGGAGAGCGCTACCCCGGGCGGCATGAGCCGCTGATCGATCGGCAGACCTTCGCACAAGCGCAGCATCGGCTGAAAAAACAGGGAAAGCCGCGCGCAGCGGAGTCGGGCAAGCTGCTGACCGGACTGCTGGTCTGCGGGCATTGCGGCGCAAAGATGCGATATCAGAAGTGGGGAAACGCGGGCGATAAGCTGGTCTGCTACTCGCGTGATAAGTCCAAACCCCATCTGGTGCACGACGCAAACTGTCCCAACCGCGGCGTGATGGCGCGCGAGGTGGAGGCAGTCGTGATCCGTGACCTGTCGCGGCTTGCCGCCAAGCCCGTACCGCCGAAAGCGGAGCGGGGGGATGCAGCGGCCTGCCGCCGCGCACTGGAGCGCGCCCAGCGAAAGCTGCGGCGTTTGTATGAGCTGTATGCCGAAGGCGAGGACGATGCGCTGCGTGAAGCCATCGAGCACGCCAAAGGCGAACGCAGTCGCGCGGAAAAGGCATTGGATACGGTGCAGCAGGCTGACCGGCAGCGGGATCATACCGAGGCATACCGTGCGCTGCAGACGATCGGCTCCTGCTGGGACAGGCTCACTGCAATCGAGCGGCAAGGGCTGGTGCGCGCCTGCGTGCAGAAAATTGTTGTGCAAAATGGGAAGATCGAGGTGTATTATGCGATAGAGGGCGCGGAGACATGCGCCGCAGACGCAGGATAGCTGTTTTTCGAGTTTGTATGTTCATGCCGATGATTATTGGGGAAATCCGGCGCTATCTGCGGGATAACAGTGCGCTGCGCGTATCGCGCAGCCTGCGGGATACCGCCTATAAGGCCATGCAGGTGAAAGAGGCCTTTATGCGGGAGCATCAGCGCGAGCCGGATATCATGGAGCTTGCCAAAGCCATGGATGTGCCGAAGGAGGAGGTCGTGTTTGCGCTGGACTCCATCCTCGATCCGGTATCGCTGTTTGAGCCGGTGTTTCATGACGGAACGGACACCGTATGTGTAATGGATCAGGTGGGGGACAGCAAAAATACAGACGAACAATGGCTGGCAAGCATTGCGCTGCGCGAGGCGATCGACAGCCTGAACGAACGGGAGAAAAAGATCATCCGGCTGCGCTTTTTTGAGGGGCGCACCCAGATGGAGGTGGCGGAGGAGATCCACATCTCACAGGCGCAGGTCTCGCGTCTGGAAAAGGGTGCGCTTGATCATATCCGCAAACGCATCTGAATACGCAAAAGGGACTTGGGAAAATTCCCAAGTCCCTTTGGTATTTTCTATAGCTGGAAGCACATCACACTTCCGGTCAAAGGCGGGTCAGTCGACCTTTACCGTCCAGCCCAGTTCGTCCGGCAGGGTGCCCCACTGGATGCCGGTCAGAGTGTTGTACAGCTTGTGGGTGATCTCGCCGATCTCGCCGTTGTTGATATGGGCAACCTCGTTTTCATAACGAAGTTCGCCGACCGGAGAAATCACTGCCGCGGTGCCCGTACCGAACACTTCTTCCAGTTTGCCGTCCTTGGAGGCCTGCATCACGTCCGCGATCGGCAGACGCTCCTCGGATACAGGGATGCCCCAGTGCTTCAAGAGATCGATACAGCTCATACGGGTGACGCCGGGCAGAACCGTACCCACGCAGGGCGCAGTATAGACCGTGCCGTCGATCTTGAAGAAGCAGTTCATCGAGCCGACCTCTTCGACATACTTATGCTCCACGCCGTCCAGCCACAGGGTCTGCTCGTAGCCGAGGTCGTGCGCCTTGACCTGGCTGATCAGGCTGGCTGCATAGTTGCCGCCGCATTTGGTAAAGCCGGTGCCGCCCGGGCAGGCACGGGTGTATTCGTCCTCAACGAAAATCTTGACCGGATTGATGCCGGTGGAGTAATACGCGCCGACAGGGGAGCACACAATGATGAACTGGTGCGTTCTGGAAGGACGCACGCCAAGGTGCGGCTCGGTGGCGATCACGAAGGGGCGGATATACAGGCTGGTGCCCTCTGCGTGCGGCACCCAGTCCTGATCGACCGAAACCAGCGCCTTGACCGCCTGTACAAAATCTTCGGCCGGCAGGCTGGGAAGGCACATGCGGTGGTTGGTGTTGATCATGCGTTCGGCATTTTTTTCCGGACGGAATAACTGGACCGAGCCGTCCGGCGTGCGGTAGGCCTTGAGACCTTCGAACGACTCCATCGCGTAATGGAACACCATAGCCGCGGGATCGAGCGTCAGCGGCGCATACGGGACGATGCGCGCGTCATGCCAGCCCTGCTCCTCGTCGTGATCGATTATCAGCATGTGATCGGTATAATAGATGCCGAAGCCGAGGCTGCTTTCATCCGGCTTGGGCTTTTTGTTGTTCGTGAGCTGTGTTCTGATCTGCAGCATGGTGGATTCACTCTTTCTTTGATTTGGTTTCAAAAGCAGCCTGTCGAATGCCTTTGCAGCACAAATTGACCTGCCGCTTTCTTCATTTATTATAGCACTTTGCCAAGATAAAGCAAGACGTTTTTGTGCGCAAAGGGTGACAAACCCACCGCGGTTTGCTATAATGTGTTCGTATGATTTGATGAAAGGAGTGACCGCGTATCAAACCGGTTGTGAAGAAAATCATCAGCGCCGCGTTGTGCGCGGTGCTCATGATTTTGATGCTGCCCGCCCCCGCCCGCGCGCTGACCCTGACCGCGGTCAACGACACGCTGCTGCCGCTGGACGACAGCACCATGCCCGCGCGGCTGGGCGGCGAGATGTATGTACCATACAGCGTTTTTTCATCGCTCGGCGTATCCGCATCTTCGGAGGACGGCGTACTCAGCATGTCGGCCAACGGGGAAACGCTCAACTTTTCCCTCAATGAGGGCTATGTATACGATCAGAACTTGAACAGCTATCCTTCGCCCGCCTATAATATGAACGGCACGGTGTATGTGCCCGTCACGCTGTGCTGCGGCAAGTTCGGAATGGGATATTCCACGATTTCCGTTGCGGGCGAGACGGTTCTACGGGTCACCGACGGATCGGCCCAAAGCGATTCCAGCTTTGCCGCCGCCAAAGCGGAGGAGATCGAAACCGCCATCAATACATACAGAGGCCTGCCGGATCCGTCCGGCGAGCCAACCGTGCCGGAAACACCGGCAGAGCCGCAGGAGCCGCCGATCCCCGAGGTGGAGGAGCAGCCGACGCAGAAGCCGGCGCATGTTTATCTCACCTTTTATGGCGCGCCGACCGTGCATACGGCTGCTGTGCTGGACGCACTCAAAAGCGCGGGGCGGACGGCAACCTTTTTCCTGCCCACGGATACATCGGTCTGGGTGGACGACCTGATCCGCCGCATCGTTGCCGAAGGCCATACGCCCGCGCTGCTGCTGGATGCAAGCAGTGCGGACGCGGCGGACGACTTTGCTGCAAGCCTGACCGCTGCAAATGAGCGGCTGGCGTTGCTCACCGGCGTATCGACGCGCATTGTCTCCAACCAAAGCGGATGTGCGGTGCTGACGGAGAGCCAGCGCGATGCACTGACTGCTGCGGGCTACCGCCTGTGGGACGCCGCGCTTGACAGCGGCGATGAGACCCAGTCTGCCGCCCGTGCTTACGCGACGACCGCGCAGCGATTTGCCTCTACCAGCGCAACCTTGGTGGTGCGCCTGCACCACAGCCGCGCGACCGCGCAGGCCGTTCAATCCCTCGCAGCGTATATGTCGCGGCAGGGAATTCCCTCATCACGCATCACGCTGAGCACGACGCCTATCAACGGCGCTTCGGATACCCGATAACAACAAAACCACAGTAAAGCCCTCCGGATTGCTGTCCGGAGGGCTTTTATCATGATGATGGATATTCGAGAGGGTTTGTAAATCAAAATTACCGCCTGTTTCAAACAGGCCCTAAAACAGCTGCAACTGACCGTCCGCCAGGTTGATGATTTCCAGCCCATCGTGCTCTGCCAGACGCACAGTCTGCGCCGTGCCGCCGGGCCGGCCGTCATAATAGCAGACCAGAAGGGAAGAGGCGCCTACCATAAAGCGGTTGCGCGCTGCGTAGCAGCCTGCGTAATACCGGCGGGACAGGGCGTAAACCTGATCCGCAGCAAGCAGGCAGCGGTTAAAGCGGCGTTTCCATTCCACCGGATAGCGGTCAGCCTGACGGTCAAACGGGATGGCGCACAGCAGCTGAATGGGAAGGCTTTGCCGCATACGCAGCACGGATTCCGCCGCCCAAAGATCAAAGCCGGTGGACATGCCGGACAGGAACCGCGTATATCCCCGGGTTGCCGCGTGTTGGACAGCTTGGTCGAGTGCGGCTTCGAGCGCCTGCGTGGCGTGCGTATCGTCCGTCTGGAACGGCATTTTTTCGATCCGATATCCGGAAAAACAGCAGGTTTCGCTCCGTCGATCTCGCATAATGTCCCCTCCAGAAAGAACAAATGTTCTGTTTCTATCAGTATACACCGTTTGAAGCGAAAACGCAAGTTGTAAATCTGCTGAAAAGCTGGTACAATAACCGTAACAGAAAGCGGCGGAGGAAATTGCCATGAACGGACAAAATCGTTTTTTCTATCTGTTCAAACGCATGGTATACCGTTATTTTGCGGACGGCATCCCGCAGGCAGCGGCAGAACTGTCCTATTTTCTGCTGTTTTCTATATTTCCGCTGCTGATGTTTGTCAACTCGATCTTTGCGCGGCTGGATCTCTCGATCGATGAGATCACCCCAGTGCTCGAGATGCTGCCCCAGACGCTGCGGCAGCTGATTATCGGTTATCTGAACCAGCTGTCCGGCGCGCCGTCGTTCAGCCCGATGCTGATCGGCATTGGGCTGACGCTGTACTTTTTGTCGCGCGCGGTGCGTTCCATGATGCGCACGGTCAACGATATTTATCATGTCGAGGTCACGCGCGGCATGGTCAAGGATGTGCTGATTTCACTGGGGATTACAGCGGGCTTTCTGGTGTCGGTCGTATGCAGCTTTGTGCTGGTGGTCGCGGGGAGGGCGCTGATCCGGCTGCTGCCGCGTCTGTTTCCTATTCCGCAGGCCGCGCTCGATGTCACGCATGACGCAGGCTTTTGGGTGATGATCGTATTTATTTTTATATTCCTGATGCTGTTCAACCGTATTGTGCCCAACCTGAACCTCAAGTTCCGTGAGGTATGGCCGGGTGCGCTGTTTTCACTGGTCGCATGGATTCTGGTCTCCTGGGTGTTTTCATTCTATGTGGACAATATGGCCAGCTATTCCGTGCTGTACGGCTCGCTGGCGGCGATCATCGTACTGATGCTGTGGCTGTATATCGTCAGCATTATCCTGCTGATGGGGCCGCAGCTCAATCACACGCTGGTGGTCATGCGTCTGTACCGCGTGGAGACCGAGAAGCATTTTGACTGAGTTTGGCTGGATCATCTCATACTTTGCGTTCCCATCCTGAGGGATGAAATAGAAACATAGGAGGATAAGAAAGATGAAGGTAGTAGCAATCAACGGCTCGCCGCGCAAAGGCGGTAACTGTGCGCAGATGCTCGAAGTACTCGGAAAGGTGCTGGAGCAGGAGGGCATCGAGTTTGAGGTATGCCAGCCGGGCGCAAAGGTGCATCCCTGCATGGCGTGCTATCACTGCCTGGACAACAACACGCTGCGCTGTGTCCAGAATGACGACGGCGTCAACGAGATCATCGAAAAGTGCATTGAAGCGGACGGCATTGTGCTTGCCTCGCCGGTGTACCACGGCGGCATTGCGGGCAGTATGAAGTGTGTGCTTGACCGCCTGATGCTGGCGGCGGGCTGCGGCGACAATCAGCTGCATCACAAGGTGGGCGCGGCGTTGTGTACGCTGCGCCGCTCGGGCGGCATGGAGACCTACCAGCAGCTGCTCGGCACGATGAACGCGATGGAAATGGTACTGGTTACCTCGGACTACTGGAACGCGGTTCACGGCGCGGATCCGGGCGAGGTGCAGCAGGATGTTGAGGGCGTGGAGGTCATTGAGAAGCTCGGCCGCAATATTGCCTGGATGCTCAAGGTGATCGACAAAGCGGGCATTGAGCCGCCGGAGACGCACCACCGCACGATGTTTAACTACATCCGATAACTTCGATCGAAAGGCAAGCCTTTCGATCGAGCGGGACGCACCGTGGCAGAGCCTCGGATGCGTCCAAAGCTGTGCGAAGTTCCGACAAGCGAAACTTCGCTTCGTACTTGTATAAAAAGAATTTCCAAAATCTGCGTATATAACAATATGGCAATATAAATATTTCTGTACTATTGAAACATGCCAAACGCTGAATATTATTGGTGTGTTAATAGTAAGTATGGATATCATTCTACTACTAACTTACTACTTTGAAAGAGCTCTGATACGATAATAGTCGTGGCAAATAAAATACGAAACTCATTGCTTGCGCACAGGAACTGAATTTCTGTGATTTGGCGGTGTGTTTTATATGCTAACTCACTAACACCCCTTGACTTATTATCACATTTTTTGTATGATAAAAATGTAACAACAAAGAAAGGATTTGGAATAATCGCAATGGACGACGCCGACAGTAGCGACGCTGACCGAAGTAACATTCACTGTAAACTGAATACGTTTCTATATATAGGCATAACCTGCGTCTAACCATTAGATAGCAGGCTATGCCTTTTTGTGTTTCTTTTTGCTGACCACCGCTGAAAGGCGGTCAGAATATAGATTTTATCAAAGAAAGACCTGCTAATAAAAGTCAAGTAGAAATTTCAGATTTTTAGGGAGGCGAAAAAATGCAAT
>DXDO01000148.1 GCA_019115425.1 Candidatus Agathobaculum merdigallinarum
TCTCCACCTTGTGTAGAAATGCTATTTGTTCAGCAGACATTATATTAGTCCTGTTTTTCTTTATCCTATTACACTTACCCCCTCTGTAAACGCCCTTCCTCACTCTAAAAAGGCTTGTATCTCCCGCCCGCTCAAAACTGTCTTTTGGGAAGGCTCCGCCACATGTCAGAACCCTGTAAGACAGAAAAACAGCCTGCCACATGCGCCGCGGCAGGCTGTAAACGCTTATTTTTCCGCCTTGGGATCGGTGATAACCTCTTTGAACGAGGTGGCCAGTCCGGCAAGGCTCTGAATTTCGCTGGGAATGATGATTTTGGTCGATTTGCCGTCCGCCGCAGCGCTGAACGCTTCCAGCGACTTCAGTTTGATGACCTGCTCGGTCGGCGCAGCCTGATTGAGCATTGCAATCGAGTCCGCAAGTGCCTTCTGCACGGTCAGCAGGGCTTCCGCCTCGCCTTCCGCTTCTTTGATTTTGGCCAGGCGGCTGGCCTCCGCCGCCAGTACAGTTGCTTCCTTTTCACCTTCTGCCACCAAAATAGCGGACTGCTTTTTGCCCTCCGCCACCAGGATGGACTCACGACGTTCGCGCTCGGCCTTCATCTGCTTCTCCATCGATTCCTGAATGGCCGCCGGCGGAATGATATTTTTCAGTTCCACGCGATTGACCTTGATACCCCAGGCGTCGGTCGCCTCATCCAGAATGGCGCGCATCTTGGTGTTAATGATGTCGCGGCTGGTCAGGGTCTGGTCCAGCTCCAGATCGCCGATGATGTTACGGAGCGTGGTTGCTGTCAGGTTTTCGATTGCAGCCATCGGACTCTCAATACCATAGGTAAACAGCTTGGGATCGGTGATTTGAAAATATACGACCGTATCGATCTGCATGGTTACATTGTCCTTCGTGATAACCGGCTGCGGCGGAAAATCTACCACCTGCTCTTTGAGCGTTACCTTCCGGGCAATGCGTTCGAACAGCGGAACCTTGAAATGCAGACCGGTATTCCACGTGCACTTATAGGTGCCGAGTCGTTCCACAATATATGCCTTGGCTTGTGGTACAATGACAATGTTGCTTGCAAGAAACGCAATCAGCAGAATGACAAGAACAATCCAAAGAATAGGACCCAAAAATGGCATATAGCGCAACTCCTTTACTTCATAACATCAGTCAATCTTTTCCACCACGGCTTTCACGCCGCGGATTTCAACGATCTTTACTGTCGCACCGCTGGGGATAACGGAATTATCCGCACTGCGTGCGCTCCACACAGTGCCAAGCACCTTTACCGCGCCGGTTTCCCTGATATTATCGATCTGTTCGCTTACGATCGCGGTTTCTCCAATAATACGGTCCGCGTTCGTCGGTTCATTCTTTGTTTTCAGAAAGCGCCGGCAGAACGGACGCACGAGCACAAGCAATACAGCAGAAAACAGCACGAAAATGACAAGCTGGGTGATCACCTCAAGCGACAGGCTTGCAGCGACCAGCGCGGCCACGCCGCCCACGGCAAACCAGATGGCGGACAGATCAAGTGTAAACGCCTCCACCGCTACACAGATGATGATAACAGCCACCCAGACATACAGGGGATCTATCCCAAACAACATAGCATCCATCCCTCCTTTAGGGACAGTATAGCATGCCCATAGACAAAAGTACAGTAAAACCATTGTAACATTATGATATACAACATCTGCACTGGAAATGCATGTCACATTGGAAAGCGGAACGCACGCTGCGGCTCTTCCGATTCCCCGTCTGTCATGCCCGTGCTTTTGCCTGTTTTCAGTGTTCCTGATAACAGCGGTCCCCCATTTCCCGACCGGCGTGCAGCAGACATGGCGCATCTGCATCAAAGCTGCAGCAGAAAAGAGAAAAAGCCGGCACTTTTCACGGTGCCAGCTTTTTTATTCGCTATTTCCGGAATCAATACATGCCGCCCATGTCCGGCGCAGCCGGAGCGGGAGCCGCCGGCTCCTTCTTGTCGGCAACCAGGCTCTCGGTGGTCAGAACCATCGAAGCCACAGAAGCCGCATTCTGCAGAGCGGAGCGGTTTACCTTGGTCGGATCGACGATGCCGTTAGCGATCATATCGCCGTAGGTCTCGGTCGCAGCGTCAAAGCCGTAGCCAACCTTACCGGCGTTCTTGACCTTGTCAACTACAATCGCGCCTTCAATGCCTGCGTTGACAGCGATCTGCGCCATCGGCGCTTCCAGACCGCGCGCAACGATCTGCATACCGGTCTTCTCGTCGCCCTCAGCAGTCTCAGCCAGCGCCTCAACAGCAGAGATCGCGTTGACGTAAGCAACGCCGCCGCCGGCTACGATGCCTTCCTCAACAGCAGCGCGGGTCGCGTTGAGCGCGTCCTCGATGCGCAGCTTCTTTTCCTTCATCTCGGTCTCGGTCGCAGCGCCAACCTTGATGACTGCTACGCCGCCGGCCAGCTTGGCCAGGCGCTCCTGCAGCTTCTCACGGTCGAAGTCAGAGGTGGTACGCTCGATCGCGCCGCGGATCTCGTTAACGCGCGCTGCGATCGCCTGCTTGTCGCCGGCGCCGTCAACAATCGTGGTGGTCTCCTTGGTGACCTTGATCTGGCGGGCAGTACCCAGCATATCCATGGTCGCATCCTTCAGCTCAATGCCGACTTCCTCAGAGATCACGGTGCCGCCGGTCAGAATGGCGATATCGCGCAGCATTTCCTTGCGGCGGTCGCCAAAGCCAGGCGCCTTGACTGCAACGCAGGTGAACGTGCCGCGCAGACGGTTGACGATCAGGGTGGAGAGCGCTTCGCCCTCGATATCCTCCGCGATGATCAGGAGCTTCTTGCCGGACTTAACAACCTGCTCAAGGATCGGGAGCAGCTCCTGAATGTTGGACAGCTTCTTGTCGGTGATGAGCACCAGCGCATCATCCAGATTGGCTTCCATCTTCTCGGTATCGGTGCACATATAGGGGGTAACATAGCCGCGGTCGAACTGCATGCCCTCAACAACCTCGGAGTAGGTCTCCGCGGTCTTGGACTCCTCAACCGTGATGACGCCGTCGGTCGAAACCTTCTCCATCGCCTCTGCGATCAGCTTACCGATCTCATCGTCGCCGGAAGAGATCGCGCCGACGCGGGCAATATCGTTTGTGCCGTCAACCGTTTTGGAGTTCTTGGCAATCGCTGCAACAGCAGCATCCACCGCCTTGGCAATGCCACGGCGCATCACCATCGGGTTTGCGCCCGCCGCAACGTTCTTCAGACCCTCGCGCACGAATGCCTGCGCCAGAACGGTTGCAGTGGTCGTGCCGTCGCCAGCCACGTCGTTGGTCTTGGTTGCAACTTCCTTCACCAGCTGCGCGCCCATGTTCTCGTACGCATCGTCCAGTTCGATCTCCTTGGCGATGGTGACGCCGTCATTGGTGATCAGCGGCGCACCGTACTTCTTGTCCAGAACCACGTTGCGGCCCTTCGGACCGATTGTTACCTTAACCGTATCAGCGAGCTGGTCAATGCCGCGCTGCAGAGCCTTGCGCGCGTCCTCGCCGTAAATAAGCTGTTTCGCCATGATAAATTACCTCCTCGAATTATTCAACAATCGCAAGAATATCGCTCTGGCGAACGATGATATAAGTCTCGCCGTCCAGCTTGACCTCGGTACCGGTGTACTTGCTGGTGATGACCTTCTGGCCCTTCTGGACTTCCATCTTAACTTCCTTGCCGTCCACTACGCCGCCCGGGCCGACCTCAATGATCTCGGCAACCTGGGGCTTCTCCTGCGCGGACGCGGTAAGGATGATGCCACTGGCGGTCGTCTCCTCCGCCTCGACCATCTTGATAACAACTCGATCGCAAAGGGGCTTGAGTTTCATAACGGATTCCTCCTATAAGAAATAAGATTAACCAATTCGGGGTTTAGCACTCTTTTGACCCGAGTGCTAACTTCAAGTATTATATTACATCAACTCTCACAAATACGCAAGAGGTATTTTGGAAAATCCCCCATAAAATTTATGAATTTTTTGTTAATCCAGCTGAACCATTCCGATCGATTTTAGCAGACGGACGCGGTGAGTGCTTGAAATACATATGCAGCTCGCACTTGAGCATCCCGTTATACAGCTTGCGGCGCTTATCCGCCTTGCGGCCGAAACAGCGTTCAAAAAGCGGGTCTGAACTTAAAATATACTGCTTCATCGGGGATTTTGCCAGCGCGCGGCCGAGCTCCGTGTACAGCTTTTCCGCCGTCTGCACATCAAGCAGGCGTTCTCCATATGGCGGGTTGGCAAACAGCACTCCTAAAACACTGTAGTCGCGTTCCACAGCGTTTCCCTGTTCAAAAAATACCGTATTCGATACGCCCGCCTTGCGCGCATTTTCGATGGAAAGCTGCACGCAGGCCGGATCGATGTCGCTGCCGACGATAGGAAAGCGCGCGCTGCCGTCCGTCATGCCGATGGCGTCCTCGCGCGCCTGCCGCCAGACTGCCGCATCAAAACAGGACCATTTTTCCGCGTCGAAGGTGCGCAATAGGCCGGGCGCGCGCCGCTGGGCGATCATTGCGGCCTCGATCGCAATCGTGCCCGAGCCGCAGAACGGGTCAATGAGCGGTTCCCTGCCCCGCCAGCGCGCCAGCTTGACCATCGCTGCGGCCAGCGTTTCGCGCAGCGGCGCAGCGTTGCTGTTGGCACGGTAGCCGCGCTTGTGCAACCCAGCGCCCGAAGTGTCCAGATACAGCTCCGCCGTGTCGTGCATGATCGCGAACTGGATCTGATATTTCGCGCCGGTTTCCTCAAACCACGATTGTTGATAGACCTGTCCAAGCCGCGCGGCAACCGCCTTTTTGATGATCTTCTGGCAGTCCGGAACGGAATGGAGCGCGGAATTCAAGCTGTGTCCCTTGACTGGGAATGCGCCGCCTTTCGGGATAAACTGCTCCCATGGCAGGGCGCGCACCCCTTCAAACAGCGCGTCAAACGACTTTGCCGGAAACACGCCCAGCCGGATCAGCACGCGCTCCGCGCAGCGCAGGTTGAGGTTTGCCCACGCAAGCGTGTTTTCATCCCCCTCAAACAGCACGCGGCCGTTTTCTGCGCGAACCTCGGTCAGCTTGCCGCCAAAGCGCAGCTCATCTGCAACAACGCCCTCCAGCCCGAACAGCGTCGGGCAGCACATCGTCAGTTCCATTTCCGCATCCCCTTCCTCAAAAAAGGCCCCTGCCGCCCGGCAGGAGCCATGATCTTTTGTTCCTATCTTATCGGTTCCCCCGCTTTTTGTCAAGTCATTTACCATAAGAGAGGAGGCATCAGTTTTCCTCCCCTGCATGGATGCCGATTGCAGCGCCGACGGACTGCACCCGCTCCGGCACGGATGGCAGGCGGCGCAAACAGTCACAAGGGACCTCTCCTATCACGCAGCGTCATTCCCCGGCTTGGTATGACTTTGGGGCAGGCCGTTCATCCGCCTTCCTATCATGCACTTTGAACAGAAAAACAGCACACAGCAGCGGAAGTTCGCTCTGTGTGCTGCCTTCTTGCCTGTCGCTGCACTGTCCAGCCGCTGGCCGGAACTGTTTTGAAACAACGAAATTACCGTCTGTTTCTTCCACCGCGCCCGCCTGTCGCATCAGGCGGGCACAGGTTACGACGCTTCGACGATCTTGATCTGCCCTGCGGTCGCATCGGTTTCCGACACTACAATATCCTTGATCACTGTCACATCGGTTGCTTGCAGACCGCCTTCCGGCGCCGCGACCACCACGTTAACGCTCTCGTCCCCGATCATCACGACCGCGTCCTCATAGCCCTTGGCGCGGATCATGCTCTCGATATTGGCCTCGGCGACCGAATCCTCCGCCAGCGCGGAGATCTGTGCCGCTGCCTCGTCTTTCGCCGTCTGATCGGCCTCCTCGCTCTCGGAAAGCTCTTTAAGGGTGCTGACCGCCTCGTCGCGCGCCTGTTCGCGCGTCAGGCGCGAGGTCGCAAAGTAATCCTCCCCCTCCGTCGTGCCGGCAGTCTCCTCGCTGTCCGCGCCGGCCTGCTCCGCAACCAGCAGCTCCTCCGGCGCGTCCACATAGCTCCAGTTGAGATAGACCGCTACGCAAAGCAGCAATGCGATAACGCCGTAGACCGCCCCGCGTTTCTTGATTTTTTTCATCTCTGCTCGCCCTCCTGTATATGGTTATTATGTTTTATGACGCAGCCGCCATTTTCAGAACCGTAACTTTGTCCGAACCAATGCCGCATACCGTGCTGACCGCCTGCGTCACGGCAAGCCGCACCCCTGCGTCATCCGCGCCGTCGCACAGCACCACTGCGCCGCGAAAGGTCGGCAGCAGATTTTTGACCGTCACCGGCTTTTCCCCGTAGCTGCCGTCCGAAACAACCGTGAGATCGCTCTCAAAGCTCTGCCCGCTTCCCGTGCTTTCCGACTGCCGGGTGTTGACCGCGTAGACCGCTTCCTCGGTCTGGTCGAGCGAAAGCATCAGCTCCACGCGCCCTACGCCATCGATCGCCGCGAGCTTTTGATTCAAATCCTCCTCAAATGCGGTCAGGGAAAATCCCTCCTCCGCCGGCTCCTCCACACTGGTTTCGGAGATCGTCCGCTCCTGCCCTCCTCTGAACATCCCGCCCGAAGCCAGCAAAAGCACACCCGCCAGCAGGACAATCAGCAGCGCGCGGTATTTGCGCACAAGCGGCAGGAGCTTCTCCCCCATGTCGCTTAGCCATGTCCAATCGTTTTTCTTCATCTTGCAATCAACTCCTGTCTGTTTACGGGTACGCCGCACTCCTCGGTCAGCAGCGTTTGCAGTTCACTCAGACGCGCCGCGTCCGCTCCGCCATAATACACGGTCACGCGGTCGATCTGCAAAACGCCGTCCGCGTCGTTCGCCATCGTAACATTCACCGAGCAGTCGAAGCCCTCCTGTTCCGCACGCTGCTCCAGCGAGCGGGCGATCGTAGCCGCAATCGTACTCATTGTGGTCTGTGCGTTCTGTTCCTGTATTGCGTCGATCTCTGTCTGCGACACGCCCGCTAACCCCTCCCAGGGGCGCAGGCGCAGGCTGCCGAGCGGCTGCAGCAGCGCCAGCAGCAGGAGCAGCCCCGCCGCCAGCTTGACGACTTCGCGCAGCGCACCGCCGCCCACCACGCGCAGCGCGACCGCGGATGCCACGCCCGCAAGCGTGACGCGCAGCAAAATTGTCTGGAATAATTCAGTCATACCGGCTTCACCATCGCAACCACGTAAACAAGCTCCAGATACAAAATCAGGCAGCAGGTGCTGAGCATGCCCAGCAGCAGGCCGAAGCCTGTTCCCACGCCCTCCAAAAGCTGCCGCAGGCTGCCCGAGCACAGCGGCGAAAGCACCGCCGCCCCCGCCTTATAGCACAGGTAGCTTGCGCCCGCGCGCAGAAACGGTACCAGACAGATCGCCGTGACGCACAGCATACCGAAAATGCCGATCGAATTTTTGAGCAGGGACGCGCCGGACAACACGGTTTCGGTCGCATCCGAGATCACCCCGCCGACTACGGGCACCGCGCCTGAAACCGCAAATTTCGCGGTTTTGAGCGTCATCCGGTCCACACTGCCCGATACGCCGCCCGCTATGGTAAGATATGCGGTAAACAGCGTTAAAATGAGCTTCAGTGTGCCCGAGGCCAGCCCTCTGATGCCGTCCGCAATACCGTGCAGCATACCGTTTCCTGTCGCCGCATCCACTACGACAATGCCCAGATACGCGCACGCCGCCGGCACCAGCAAAGCGTTCACCAGCCGGATGACCAGATCAAACACGATCATAGTCGCCACCTGCAGCACGGTTGCCGTCATCGCGCTGCCGCCGGCCGACAGCGCGGTCGCAAGTACAGGCTGCAAGGTTCCGGAAAATACGCTGATCTGCTCAAGAGTGTCGCGGCAGAGCGATAAAACGCCTGAAAAATCCTGCAAAAGCACCGCCGCACAGCCCAGCGCGCCCGCCATATCGATCAGCGCGTCGGCCTCGCCGCCCGCCGCGGATGAAAAACCGCGCGCCGCCGCCGCGATGATCACAATAACCGCCACCCGCGCAAGGCTGCGCACCGCGCCTTGCAGGGCGCTTCGGCTGTCCTCGGACATATTTTCCAGCAGCCTTGCGAACGAGCCCGCCAGCTCGTCCGAGGTCTCGGGCTGGATGCCGTCCAGATATTCCCGCTGTTCGGCGGGCACCGCGCCGGCCAGCACATCAGCCCCCGCGTTATGTATCTCCTCCTCGATCACCGCGCCGGCAGGTATCACACATACCAGCAGCGCCAGCAGCAGCCAAACCAGCTTTTTCATAGTTCCTTCCCCTTCACGCCGTCCAGTCCGCCATCAGACCGATCACCTGCTCGAGCAGCGGCAGGCACACCGAGAGCGCAAGCACCGCGCCCACGATCTCGATCTTTGCCGCGAGGGCGGACTGCCCCGCATCCCTGCACAGCGCGCTCATGATGCGCACCACGACCGCAATGCCCACCGCACGGAGTACGGGCAGATACAGGCTGTCCGTAATACCGCCCTGCGCGAGCAGTGCGGCGAATCGCCGTGCTGCGCTGTCCGCTAGGCCAAACGCATACAGCAGAATGAGCACGCCCGCCGTCAGCGTCAGCAGGAAGGCGATGACAGGTGCATCCTTCTTCAGCACGAGCGACAGCGTGAGCGCGAGCAGCAGCCCGCATACCGCAACCAGTCCGTTCAAAACCCGAACACGCTCTTCATCATCTCGAACAGATCGCTGATCTCCTGCACGATCAGCATAAGCACGACGATGAGTCCCGCGAGCGTGGTCATCAGCGCCTGTTCCTCGCGTCCGGAGCGCGTCAGCAGCTGCCCCAGAACCGCCACAAGGATACCGACGGCTGCAATGCGGAAAATCAGATCAACGTCCATATGTCCCTCCGCTTTCAGATCAGCACCAGAATCACCAGTATCCCCAGCGCAATGCCGCAGGTGCGATACAGGTTGCCCTTATTTTGCAGTTCCTCTGCCGCGGCCGCGCGCGCGGCGGACAGACGGCGGCTGACCTGCGTAAGCCCCGCGGTCTGTTCGGCGGCGTCGTACCGTCCAAGGTAATTGGCGGCTTCGCACAGGATATCGCATTCGGCCTTGCTCAGCCCAATCTCCGTGCGGTTGTCGCGCAGGTTGGCGCGCCACAAATAACTGAGCGACAGCCCATTCTGCTCGCGCAGGCGGCGCCGCAGCCCGCTGAACACCAGCCGGATCGTTGGATTTTCGTTTTCCGCCAGTTCCCCGATGATTTCGGGCAGCGGCGCACGGCGGCAGGATATTTCGCTGCCGATCAGCGACAGCGCCAGCAGCATGGCGTCCGCTGCCGCGACCCGCCTCCTGAGATTCTGCCGCGCGGAAAGCCCGAGCGCTGCGCACGAGCCGAAAATCATCACCGCACCTAACAGCTTGAGCATGTCCTCTCCTCCAATCGTTCCATGCGGTAGCACCGCCTGTTTCCTTTTCTTTCGATCACAACCACATCCTTGAATACGTTCAACTCAAGCAGATTCCTGTACAGAGGCCGCCGCCGCAGATCATCCATATCTGCGGCGTGTGCGCTCGCGAGCACCGCTGTCCCGCAGTGCGCGCAGAGCGAGACCGCCTCCACATCCTCTGGCGCGGTGATCTCATCGAACGCCAACAGTGCGGGCGACATGGTCTTGAGCAGCATGAGCGCCGCCTGTTTTTTCGAGCAGTTTTCCAGTACGTCCGTACACCTGCCGACCTCAAACTGCGGCACGCCGTCCGCAAGCGCCGCGATCTCGCTTCGCTCGTCCGCCACCGCGACTGTATACCCCTTGTCCGAAACAAGGCGCACCCACTCGCGCAGCAGGGTGGTCTTGCCAAATCCGGGCGGCGACAGCAGCAATACGGACCGCGGCGCGCCATCCCCAATCCATGGGATGATCTGCGCGTCTACATCCGTAATCTGCCGCGCGATACGCAGATTGACCGACGATAGCCCGCGCACGCCGATAACCTGTCCGTTTTCTTCCGCCGCCGTGCCGCATACGCCCAGACGGTGCCCGCCCGTGAGCGTAACGAACCCATGCCGCAGGCTTTCCGCATAGCTGTGTACAGAGTAGCGCGCCGCCCTGCTGAGTGTCTCGCGCAGTTCCTGCGCGGTGACCGCCGCCAGTCCGAGCGGCCGTTCGCTGCCCGCGGTTTTGACCGACGGCGGACGGCCCGCTCGCAACCGCACCTCTTCTACTTCCCCCTGCCCGTCCAGCGCCGCCAGCTGCGCCGCCCGCAAAGGCGGCAGGCAGCCGATCGCCTGCTGCCAGGCTTTGTCCTGTTTGACTTCCATATTGCATCACCTGTTACACTCTATGCCCTGCCTGTCCGCGATATGCCAGCGTTTTCCGGATAGGCAAAGCCGCTTTCCCCGCCTTCGGAAAAGACAAAACAAAACCGAAAACAAAACCGCAGGAATTTTAACGTTGACAAGCGGGAATTCCGGTAATATAATAAGAACAAATATTGCACAAAGCGATGACAGAGGAAAGTAATCGTTCCAAGCGCGGCTTTCAGGGAGTGTCCGGCTTGACTGGAAACGGACGCAGACGCCGGCACGACGAAGTTCCCTCTTGAGCTGCGGCGCTGAAACCATTCGCTTCAGTAGGCGCCGACGGAACTCCTCCGTTACAGGGATAGGATATTGTTGTATCCGAAAAAAGTGCGGCATTGTTATATGCCGAATGTGGGTGGTACCGCGGAACTGTTTGTCTTTCGTCCCTCTTTGTGGATGAAAGGCTTTTTTTATACTTTTTCTCCGCCGGACAAACGCTAAGCCCATTCCATCATCCAAAGGAGAGAAAAATTATGATCATCATTATGAAACAGGGCACGACCCGCGAGCATGTCGAAAAGCTTTCTAAGCACATCGAGCGCTGGAACGTCAAGGCAAACCCGATCTACGGCGCGGGTACGACCGTCATCGGCCTTGTCGGTGACACCGGCGCGGTCGATAAGGACGCGCTGCTGCGCGACCCGCAGGTTGAGAACATCCTCAAGGTGCAGGAGCCGTTCAAGCTGGCAAACCGCAAGTTTCATCCGGACAACACGCAGGTCGAGATCGCGCCGGGCGTTGTTGTGGGCGGTAAAAAGCTGGTCGTGATGGCCGGCCCCTGCTCGGTCGAAAGCGAGGAGCAGATCATCGACGTCGCCAAGCATGTGCAGGCGGACGGCGCGGCCATGCTGCGCGGCGGCGCGTGGAAGCCCCGCTCCTCCCCGTACTCCTTCCAGGGCCTCAAGGCCGAGGGCCTCGAGCTGCTGCACAAGGCGCACGAGGTGACCGGCCTGCCGGTCGTGACCGAGATCACTAACCCCGCACACATCGACCTGTTCATGGGCAAGTGTGACTGCTTCCAGGTCGGCGCGCGCAACATGCAGAACTTCGAACTGCTCAAGGAACTGGGCCAGACGGATAAGCCGATCCTTCTCAAGCGCGGCTTCGCGAACACGATGGAGGAATTTCTCATGTCCGCCGAGTACATCATGGCGGGCGGCAATGAGAAGGTCATCCTGTGCGAGCGCGGCATCCGCACCTATGAGAAGTACACCCGCAACACGCTGGATATCTCTGCGGTGCCCGTGCTCAAGCGCATGAGCCATCTGCCGGTTGTGGTCGACCCGAGCCACGCGGGCGGCATCTACTGGATGGTCGAGCCGCTGGCCAAGGCCGCGGTCGCCGCAGGTGCGGACGGCCTGATGATCGAGGTACACAACGATCCGGCGCATGCGCTGTCGGACGGCGCGCAGTCGCTCACCTACGATTCCTTCCACGAGACCATGAACAACCTGCGCGCGGTTGCGCAGGCGGTGGGCAGAGAAATATAATATTTCGTTTGAAACTACAGTTTCAAACGAGGGGACGTGCCGCGGCGCTGCCGCGGACGCGCCCCAAGCGCGGTTCCGCGCGCCGCTTAGCGGCACACGGCCCCGCTTTCTTGTATAAAAATGCAGGTACACGCCCTGCATTTTTATGGAATTGGCCGCTTCGCGGTCAATTCCTGTAAATGCGCAGTCTATCATCAAAGGAGTGTTTCCAGCAGTGCAGACCCTGAGCCTGACGGGCGCGAACGGCGTGTCCGATATTCTGATTGAAACCGGCCTGCTCGCCCGCGCGGGTGCGGCCATCCTCAACACCTTTTCGCCCAGCCGCGTGCACATTGTCACGGATTCGACGGTCGCACCGCTGTACCTCGAAAAGCTGGAGGGGCAGCTTTCCCTTCCGGCTTCGCACACGGTCATCCCCGCGGGCGAGGAGCACAAGCGGCTGAAAACAGTCGAAACCATCTATCACGAGCTGCTCGCCGCGGGCATGACGCGCAAGGATCTTGTCATTGCGCTCGGCGGCGGTGTGGTGGGCGACATCACGGGCTTTGCCGCCGCAACCTTTCTGCGCGGCGTGTCGCTCTGCCAGATCCCGACCACCCTGCTTGCGCAGGTGGATTCCTCGATCGGCGGCAAGACGGGCGTCGACCTCGCCGAGGGCAAGAACCTCGTCGGCGCGTTCTACCAGCCGCGGCTGGTGCTGATCGACCCCGCGGTGCTCTCCACCCTGCCGGACACGACCTTTGCCGACGGCATGGCCGAGGTGGTCAAGTACGGCTACATCGCGAACAAGGACATTCTGGACATGGTTTCCCAGCCGGATTACAAGGCGCATATCGAGGGCATCATCTACGAATGCGTCAAGATCAAGCGCGATGTGGTCGCAATCGACGAGCACGACACCGGCCTGCGCATGATTTTGAATTTCGGCCACACGATCGGCCACGCGGCGGAAAAGCTCGGAAACTACACCGACCTGACCCACGGGCAGGCGGTCGCGATCGGCATGGTGGCCGCAATGCGGCTGTCCGCCCTGCTTGGGAACGATGACCTGACCGCGCCGCTCGTGTCGCTTTTGCAGCACATCGGCCTGCCGACCGAACTCACCTACGACCGCGAGGCGATCTTTACCGCCCTGCTGTCGGACAAGAAAAAGTTCGGCGCGACGGTCAATTTCATTCTGGTCCGCGACCCAGGCCGCGCCGAGATCACGCCGATCGAGGCGGAACAGCTGCACGAATACATTTTGAAACTGTAAGGAGGTTTGCCCAATGGGTTCCACTTGGGGAAACGCCATCAAAATATCGGTTTTCGGCGAGTCGCATGGCACGGGTATCGGCGTGGTGATCGACGGGTTCCCGTCCGGCGTCGCCTATGACGAGGCCTTTGTGCTGCGCGAGATGGAGCGCCGCGCGCCGGGCCGGAACAAGCAGTCCACCCAGCGCAAGGAAGCCGATCTGCCGGTCATCCAGTCGGGTATTTATAACGGTAAAACCACCGGCACGCCCATCTGTGCGCTCATCCAGAACACAAACCAGCGCTCGGGCGACTATTCTGAGCTCGCCGCGCAGCCCCGCCCGGGCCACGCGGATTATACCGGCATGGTGCGCTACAAATCCTGCAACGACCCGCGCGGCGGCGGCCATTTTTCCGGCCGGCTGACCGCGCCGCTCGTGTTTGCGGGGGCGATGTGCAAGCTGTGGCTCAAAACA
>DXDO01000149.1 GCA_019115425.1 Candidatus Agathobaculum merdigallinarum
ATCTCATCCATCTTATGGCTGATATAGATGATACCGCAGCCCTTTTTCTTCAGCATGTCGATAATGCGGAACAGGTGCTCCACCTCGGTCTCTGTCAGAGAAGAGGTGGGTTCGTCAAAGACAATGATCTTGGAATCGTAGGATACCGCCTTAGCGATCTCTACCATCTGCCGCTGGGATACGGGCAGGGTGGACATGACGGCTTTGGGGTTGACGCTGACCTCCAGCGTATCAAAAATCTCCTTGGTGCGCGCAGCCATGATTCGCTCGCTGACCATGATGCCGGCCACCTTGGGGTAGCGGCCCAGCCACAGGTTGTCCTGCACCGTGCGGGTCAGAGCCTGGTTCAGCTCCTGATGCACCATAGCTACACCGTTTTCCAAGGCTTCTTTGGAGCTTTTGAAATCAACTTCTTTCCCATCCAAGGTGACAGTGCCGCTGTCCTTGTTGTAAATGCCGAACAAGCACTTCATCAGGGTGGACTTGCCCGCGCCGTTCTCGCCCATCAGGGCATGGACTGTGCCGGCTCGAACCGTGAGACTGACATTGTCCAGAGCCTTAACGCCGGGAAAGGTTTTGCTGATGCCGCGCATCTCCAGCAGTACAGGATGCTCCATATTACTCCTCCTCTCTTTTGGTGAAACCACCGCTTCGGCCGCGGACCAAGCCGGTCCGCAACTCAAGCTGAGGTTTCACGGGTGGAAACGGGGCTGCCGACGGCAGCCCCGTTCATCCGTTGTCCATTTCATGGGGGCGTTGTGCTTTTACAAGAAAACCTTAGCTCTCAGCAGAATACAGGGAGTACGGTACAAGAATCTTGTTGGAGATGGTTTCGCCCGCGTCATTCGTCGCCAGCGTGTACTGGTCAGTGTTGTCCATCAGGGCAGCACCGGACTGGATGTTGCTTACCAAGGTCGCGATGGTAGCGGCCATAGCCTCGCCGTCCTGCTTAACCGAGCCGGTCATGATGCCAGCGTCGATCTTTTCAACAGCGGATGCCAGTGCGTCTACACCGTAAACCGGGATGGACTTGTCGCCGCCCTCAACGTTGTAGCCTACGCTCTGGAGCGCGGAGATAGCGCCCTCAGCCATGCTGTCGTTGTTGGCGATAACCAGCTCAACCATGTTGTTGTTGCCGTCGTTGTACTGGCCGAGGATGGTATTCATATAGTCGGTCGCAGCCTGAGCGGACCAAGCACCAGTCTGGTCAACCAGATACTTCTGGGTGTTGCTGGGATCATAGAACTCCAGCGCGGGCTTGCCGGCTGCTTCCAGAACAGCGTTAGCGTCCTCTACACCAAACTGGGTGCGGAACTCAGCCTCGGGGTTGCCTTCCTGACCCTTAAACATAACGTAAGAGATCTTGCCGTCGCCGTTGAGGTCAACGGTGTCATAGTTGGCTACCAGATAGTCGCCGATTGCCTTGCCCTGCATATGGCCAGCCTCAGCGGGATCGGTGCCGACGAACGCGCAGTTCTCAGCGTAGCTCTCGAGTACGGAAACATCGAAGTCACGGTTGAAGAAGATGACCGGAATGTTCTGAGCCTTGGCTGCGTCTACTACGTTCTGGGCTGCGTCGGGGGAGGCATTCTCTACCACGTTGACAACCAGCAGATTGTAGCCGTCGGTGATGGCAGTGTTGATCTGGTCGGTCTGAGTCGCCTGATTGGTCTGAGCGTCAAAGTTCTGATACTCTACACCCAGCTCCTCCAGCTCGGCATCCATTGCGGTGCGAACGGTGGAGATGTAGGCGTCAGCGTAGTTGTAATAGAATACGCCGACCTTCAGATCGCTGGCAGCTGAGCTCTGCTCGGTGCTGTCGGCAGGATCAGTGGTGGACGGAGTTTCTCCACCACCGCCGCAGGCGGCCAGCATGCCGACCATCATCGTGGCGGAGAGGACAAGAGCAAGCTTCTTTTTCATTTCAATTCCTCCTAAATTAAATTTCAGCACAACGTTACTTGGACCGGAACGTCCCAGCCCGTTGATCCTATTTTAGCTTGTCTCCGCTGAAAAAACGATAGAAAATTCTTGGATATTCTAGGAAAAAACTTTGCTGTTTCTGAGAAAATTCAAGGTTCGGGAGACATAGGAATGAAGCGTGTTGAAAAACGGCGGGTGAAAAATATGCAGAAGCGTGATCAGGAGCCTGGAGCCGCTCCGGCAGAATTTTTGTCACCAATTCATGGCATGCCGATTATACTGATGACAGGAGCGTGATGCGCAATGTTCTGTCGTGGTCAAGCGATCGGTTTAGCCGCCATCTGTCTGGGATTAGGGCTTCTCATCGGCGGTTTTGTGCCGACCTGCCTGCCGGTTTGGCTGTTTTCACTAGCGCTGATCGCGGTGGGCATATTCCTATTCCAATGCTGACGGGAGGTATACATGATGATGAAGGTGGTCGTCTGGAAAAGCCCCAAATACCTGCGCGGCATTCTTTGCCGGCTGTTTCATATGAATTGAGGGGAAGGCAGAGGCAAAAAAGCCTCTGCTTTTTTCATATTCTGAAAAAGCTGGACATATCGTTATACAGGAGCAGCAGTGAAACGAAGGAGGCAGCATCAATGGAACTGAATCAAACAAGCATCTGCTACTATGACAAACGGCTGGCGCGTATTTCAACCTGTACGGAAACCGCCGATTCCATCGTACCGGATACCTTTCCGGATATCGGGCGGGTGATCTGCGCTTACGGAACAACGGCTGTCAAAGATCAGACGCCGCAGAGCGGGCGGCTGCTGATCTCGGGGGCGGTTCAGGTGACGGTTTTGTATGAGCCGGAAAATGGGGGAGGACTGCGCTGTCTGTCTGTGCCGGTCAGCTTTGCACATATTGAGGAATGTGAAGGCCTGGACGCGGAGGCAGTCTGCGCAGTGGACTGTCACGCGGCGGCGGTGGACGCGGCCGCGGTCAACAGCCGTAAGCTGAGCGTCAGTGTGCAGCTCTGCTTTGCCATAGAGGGATATTGCAAGACCGAGTGTGAGGTCACCGAGACAATGGATATGCCGCAGATCGAACTTCTCAGTACCATGCAGAACGTAACGCTGGTCGATCATGCGCGCGAATATCCGATCACGATTTTGGATGATGTCAACATGCAGGATGCGTCCGGCCTATCGCTGCTGCACACATCGTGTATGATGCGCACATCCGAATGCAGGGCGATGCACGGGAAGGTCGTCCTCAAGGGAGAGGCTTCGGTACAATGCCTTGCGCTGCAGGAGGACGATGCCGTCCGCGTGCTGACGAGCAGCACGCCGTTTACCCAGATCCTCGAGATGCCGGATGCGGAGGAAGGGGATGCGGTCGGCGCACAGATCACGGTTCGCGAGGCGGACTGCCGGCTGGAGGCGGACGGACTGCTTTCCTATACGGTGTCCGCGCATGCGGTTATTGCACTGCGGCGGACAAAGGCGGTGCGGCGGATCGACGACCTGTATCTGCCGGGCAAATCCCTTCGGCTGCAGGAGGATAAAACCATGCTGCACTCCATGCCGCCCGTCGTACCGTTTTCGGCCGAGGCAACCGAGACGCTTCAGACGGCGCAGCATGTTTCCCATGTGGTCTCGGCAAGTGCGTGCTGCTGCGGCGCAAAACGCAGTGCAGAGGGCGACCTGCAGATTACAGCCGCCACACAGATCCTCTATCTGGGCGATGATCAGCGCCTTTGCGCACTGCAGCGTATGCTGCCGCTGACCATGTCGTGTACGGCTGTCGGGGAGGTTTCGCAAATCGAACTGTCCGCCCGCGCCTCCTCGGCAGGGGAAAAGGGGATGCTGCTGGCCGTAACCGCATCCGGCATGGCTGCGGCAGAGGAGCGCTGCCCTTTCCGGCATATTACGGCAGTTGAAATGGAGGAACGGCAGCAAAACAACAGCGGCGTTACGCTTTTGCTGCGTTATGTCGGTCCGGAACAGCAGCTCTGGGACATTGCAAAGGACTGCGGTACGACTATAGAGGCAATCCGCAGGGCAAACGAGCTGGCGGCGGAAACCGCCAGCGTTTCGGACACCATGCTGCTGATTCCAATTCAGGCTTGAAAGGCGGGGAAAGAATGGAAAACCAAATCTACAATCAGATCAGCGCGCGGACGGGCGGCGATATCTATATCGGCGTTGTCGGGCCGGTGCGCACGGGCAAGTCCACGCTGATCAAGCGGTTCATGGAGACGATGGTGCTGCCCGGCATGGAAAACATGTATAAGCGGGAGCGGGCGCGCGACGAACTGCCGCAGTCCGGCACAGGGCGGACGATCATGACTGCGGAACCGAAGTTTGTGCCGGAGGAAGCGGCGGAGATCAATCTGCCGGAGGGCGGCAGCTGCCGTGTCCGGCTGGTGGACTGCGTGGGTTATCTGGTGGAGGGTGCTCTGGGCAGTATGGAGGACGATGCGCCGCGCATGGTATCGACCCCGTGGCGTGAGGAGCCCATGACGCTGGCGGAAGCCGCGGAAGTCGGTACCCACAAGGTGATCGGAGAACATTCTACGATCGGGCTGGTCGTTACGACCGACGGCAGCTTTTCCGAAATCCCGCGTGAGAACTATGAGCCGGCTGAAAAGCGTGTGATTGAGGAATTGAGCGCGCTGGGCAAGCCGTTTGTCGTGCTGGTGAACTCCGCTGAACCGCGGGGGGAGGCTGCGCAGGCTGTCTGTGATTCGCTCCGCACAGAGTATAACGTCGAGCCGGTCGCAGTCAACTGTATCGACCTGGATGAAGCGGGCATCGCGGATATTCTGCAGCGGGTTTTGTACGAATTTCCGGTCTGTGAAATCGGCTTTGTGCTTCCGCGGTACATCGGTTCGCTGCCGGCGCGGCATCCTGTGCAGACGAGTATTTACCAGTGCATCCGTTCCGCTGCCGCGGGTGGCGAGCGTATGCGGGATATTAAACAGATGTGCCGTACACTGGCCGAAAATGAGTATATCGGCCGTGCGGATATTGACCAACTTGCGCTCGGAAGCGGTAAAGCGCGGCTCAAAATTGACATTCCGGAAAGTGTATTTTACGGCATTGTCGGGGAGCAAACAGGTATTCAGATTCGGGATGCGGCGGACCTGATCGCAGTTCTGGATGACTTTGCGGGTGTCAAACGACAATATGAGCGTTTGCGCGGCGCACTCGATCAGGTATATCAGACGGGGTACGGTATTGTGATGCCTTCGGTCGACGAGCTGTCGCTTGAACCTCCGGAAATCGTGCGGCAGGGCGGACGGTACGGCGTGCGGCTTCGCGCGTCCGCGCCATCGATCCACCTGATGCGCGCCAATATCAAGGCGGAGGTCAACCCGATTGTCGGCACGGAAAAGCAGTCCGAAGAACTGGTACACTATCTGCTCAGCGAGTTTGAGGAGCAGCCGGAAAAGATATGGGATACCAATATTTTCGGCAAATCACTGAATGAACTGGTACGCGAGGAGCTGTCCCACAAACTCAGCCGTATGCCGGATGATGCGCGCGGGAAAATCCGCGAAACGCTGGAAAAAATCATCAACGAAAGCGCAGGCGGTTTGATCTGCATCATATTATAACGCACTTTCCGCAAAAAGGAGCTGCCATTCGTTTGAATGGCAGCTTCAGTTTGTCGAAAAAGTCCTTCGCGCCACAGCGCGTATCAAACAGAATTTTGCGGCAGGTCGCAAAATTCATAAAAAGTCAGGACATGTGCCTGACTT
>DXDO01000150.1 GCA_019115425.1 Candidatus Agathobaculum merdigallinarum
CAGGTGGACGTGGGCGCGGCAAGCTACTGGTCGGAGACCATGCAGACCATGACCAACGACCACCTGCTTGAAAGCGGCGTCATCACCGACCCGCTTGTCTATCTGGAAAACGTGCCTGATTATCAGGTGCGTGGCAAAAACGATCTGCTGCACGCGCTCCGCATGCAGCGGCAGCAGCAAAAGGAGGAAAACGTAAATGCAAACCAACCGCAAGCAGAACAGCAGTAAACAGCCCGCCGCCCCTGTACAGCCGCAGGCACAGCAGCCTGCTCCGGCCGAAGCGAATCCGTTCGCACAGGGCGCGCCCGCCGAAACAGCGGCGCAGGCACCGGCCCAGCAGACCTTTCCCGTTCCGGTGGACGGGCGGATGGTCGAGCTGACGCTGGACGAGCTGATCCAGGCGGCAAGCCTCGGCCTGTCCAAGCAGAATGCTTATGTGCGCCGCAACCGCGCGGCAAACGGTATGCCGAACGGGCAGATCTATGCAGCGTTCGTCGAGGAGTACCCGGACGTGCGTCCCGAGGACATCCCCCAGCAGGTGTGGGAGTGGGCGCAGCAGGAAGGCTCGCTCGTCTCCGCCTACCGCAAGTGGGAGATCCTCGAACTCAAGGACGAACTGGCGGCGATGGAGATGAACCAGAAAAACCGCCGCGCGGCCGTCGGCCCTGCGCAGTCGGACGGCGAGCCGGCGGGCGTCGATCCGGTGACGCTCGCGCTGCTCGGCAGATGAAAGCCCTTCAGGGGGCAGCCGTGCCGCTGCGGCGCGGGGGCACGGTGAAATCCTGACGCACATGTCGCCGGAATTTCCAGATTAAATGTCGCTGCGCTCCTTTGACAAACGACAAATATTCCACTTCTTAACAGGAGGTACCCATTATGGCTATCAATCTCGCTACCAAATATTCCGACCAGATCGCCGAGGTGTTCACGCGCGCATCCTTCATCAAGGGCAAGACCGCGGAGACCTTTGACCTGACCGGCGTCAAGACGCTCAAGGTATACACCCCGATCACGGTCGAGGAGGTCGACTACGACCGCGACGGCGGCCTCGCCCGCTACGGCGACGTGACTGAGATGCAGGACGTCGTGCAGGAGCTGACCATGACGCAGGACAAGGCGTTCACCCTGACGATCGACAAGGGCAACAACCTCGACCAAAACCTGGTCAAAAACGCGGCCGACATGCTGCGCCTGCAGCTGAACGAAAAGTCCACGCCTGCGGCGGACAAGTACGCATTCAAGCGTTTTGTCACCATGGCGGGCAACATCGTGGAAAGCGCCGCGAAGCCCACCAAGTCCGACATCATCAGCAAAATCGCGGACGCATCCCAGGCGCTGGACGACGCGCTCGTGCCGGATGACAACCGCTACATCTATCTGACGAGCGAAATGTACAAGCTGGTGTGCACCTCGGACGAGTTCGCCGGTGTGGACGTGCTCGCGCGCCAGTCGATCGCCAAGGGCGTGTGCGGCGAGGTGTTCGGCATGAACGTGGTGCGCGTGCCGAAGAGCTACCTGCCGGACAACGTCTACTTCCTCGTCACGCACAAGGACGCGGTGCTCATGCCGTACAAAATCGCGGACGCCAAGGTGCATGAGGACCCGGTCGGCGTATCCGGCGCGCTGATCGAGGGCCGCCACTACTATGACGCGTATGTGCTGGGCGCCAAGTGCGGCGGCGTATATGCGCTGGTCGCAGCCGATTCCGTGACCGATTCCCCGTCCATCGCAGCGGGCGTCATCACGATCCCCGACGGCGCCACCGTGCGCTACACGCTGGACGGCTCGGACCCGCGCTACTCGGATTCCGCCAAGGACTACACCGCCTCCACCGAATTGACCGCCGAGGACGGCTGCAAGATCCGCGCATACGCGGTCAAAGCGGGGCTGTATCCGTCCCCTGTCGTGGAAGGCGCATAAGCCCCATATGTAGCGCATAAACGAAACAAAAAACCGCCCCATGGGCGGTGTGAACAGGCTCCCAGTCTGACAGAAGCGCGGAGACGACTGAATTACGAAAGGCGTTCAATATACTGCTTGGCCTGTACCAGATCAAGGCCGGTGTGCTCGCGAAGATGTTTGACTGCCTGCACAATCTCTCCTTTCTGCTTCAGCTGTTTCAGTTCATTCTGTAATTTATCATCAATATAATACATTTTGTATTTTTCCTGTCCGATGCTGCCGGCAAGTCCGTCCAGCTTCTCCTCAAGCCGCCGGACGCGTTGCTGCAATGCCCGATGCCGCAGATATTGCGCCAGCAGCAGTGCTGCCAGCGCAAGCAAAAGCACATATTCCATTTCCACCCGCTCCTATCCTGACCTTATTTTCCTATATGATACAATATGGGCTGATCCGATTTGTGAATAAACTGTAAACTCCAAACATCCGCTCTTCTGTCAGGCTGGGAGCTATTTTGAAAAGGAGGAATCCCATGACCGGAACCGAATGCTTCCACGCGGCGCTGAACCTGCTTTCCGAAACGCCGAACACCGGCGTATACTACGAGCAGTTCGCGCTGCGCGCGCTCAATCAACTGCTGGCCAACAGCCTGCGCGAGATCAACGCCGAGCGCGTCTTCCGCGCAGAGCAGCCCTTTGACGCGCCGCCGTGCATGACTTCGCTGACCGAGGAGATCCCGGCGGGCGACTGGCTCGCGCGCGAGTGCTTCCCCTACGGGCTGGCGGCGCTGCTCGTCGCAGACGACGACAAGGCCAAATTCAACTGGGCAGCCACTGAATACGCCGAACGGCTGCTGCGCCACTGTCCCGCGCAGCTGACCGCCGTACAGGAGATGATCTGATGCGCGCCTATCAATTCCCGCAAACCGAGACCGAACACACCACCCTTGTCAGCCGCTTTGGCGGCGTGGACTTCCGCACCCACCCGACCAAGGTATCGCTTTCCCGTTCGCCCGATATGCAGAACCTGATCTGTGACCAGAACGACTTTCTGGTCAAGCGCACAGGGTGGAAGACGCAGCACACCTACACCTCCCCCATCTACGGGCTGTTCCCCATGCCGGACGGTTCGGGGTTTGCCGTCCACGCAGGGAGCAAGCTGTACTTCCGCCCCACTGCGGGCAGCCAAACCGAACTGTGCGCGGATATGAACGCGGCCTTCTCGCAGTCGTTTATTATGAACGGTGTGCTGTACCTGCTGGACGGCAAAACCTACCGCGCGGTGCGCCGCAATGCCGCAAATACTACGTGGGAAGCTGTCAAGGTGCAGGATATCGCCTATGTGCCGACCACGACTATTTCCGCCGAGCCGACCGGCGGCGGCACAAGCTACGAAGCGGTCAACCTGCTGACGCCCAGGCGCATCAACACCTTTATCGGCAACGGCTCGGCGACCCAGTTTCAGGTGGATGCAGCAAACCTTGACGACGCAGCGGTCACCGCGACGGTGAACGGCGCATCTGTTGCCGTATCCTCGGTCAACCGTGCGACCGGCCTGGTGACGCTTGCCGCTGCGCCCGCAAGCGGCAACGGGCTGGCCAACGTGTCCATCAGCTTTTCCAAAACCGTCTCCGGCTACACGGACAAAATCAACAAATGCTGTATCGCGGGACTGTACGGCGGCAAAAACGACACGCGCGTATTTGTCGCAGGCAATCCGGATGAACCAAACTGCGACTGGCAGAGCGGGCTGTATGATCCAACATATTTCCCTGATACCGGCTATACGCGCATGGGCACGGACGCGTCCGCGATCGTCGGATACCTCAAGCAGTATGAAAGCCAGCTGGTCATCAAATCGGGTGGCGCCCAAGAGGCAACCAGCTATCTGCGCTCCTACCTGATGGCGGACGATGGCACGGCGCTGTATCCGCTCAAGCAGGGCGCACAGGGCGAGGGGGCGGTCGCTCCGCGCAGCTTTGCGATGCTCAACGACCTGCCGCTGTTCCTGTCTGCGCGCGGCGTGCAGGGGGTGTACGGCACTGCGGTCGCCGAACAGCGCACCATCCGCTCGGTATCGGATGCGATCGTGCCCAAACTCGAGGCCGAGACTGGTCTGGAAAACGCCTGCGCCATCATATTCGAGGGAAAATACTATCTGGCGGTCAACGGACATGTGTACATTGCGGACGGCGCGCTGACCGAGGAGGACGGCAGCCCCGCATGGTTCTATTGGGCGGACGTACCCGCGCAGTGCCTTGCGGTGCTGGATGGCCGGCTGTGGTTTGGGACTGCCGACGGCAGGCTGTGCCGCTTCGCAAAACCCGAAGAAGATGGCGCATACTGCGACGACGCCGCGGCGATCAACGCCTTCTGGCGCACCCCTACCCTGCCGCTCGCGGACTGGGGGCGGGTCAAAACCGTGCGCGATGTCGTGCCGACACTTATGCCGTATTCTCGCTCCGGCGCGACCGTGCAGTATGAGAGCGAAAACGGACAGACGCTTGCGCTGTCGCGCAACATGGATCTGTTTTCCTTCAAAACGCTGGACTTCTCACGCTTCTCGTTCCGCTGCATCCCGGGCGCGATCAGCTACCGCACCCGCTGGCGGCAGCACCGGATGCCGCTGTTTGCAGTGCGCATCGGCAACAATCAGCCGAACGAGCCGTTCGGACTGCTCGCGCTCACGATCCGCTGGACACAGGGACAAAACATTATCTGAGAGAGGAGGCATGTGTTTTGCCGAAAAATTACAGGGAGGATTTCGACTATGCAGAGGCGATCGCGGGCACGCAAAATGCCGCCAAGCGGCAGCAGCTGCTCGCCGAGCGCCAGAACAAGATCGACGCGGAGGGGCTCGCGGGCAAGGTGGCCTCGAACGACGCGGTCGCGACCTGGAACGGTGACTACCGCCCGTACTCGGTGTCCTCGGACGACGGCGGCCGCTCATCCGTCAACAACGCGCTCAGCCAGCTGTATGACGCCGCCGAGCAGGCGCGGCTTCGCCGCTTTGAGGCCGCGCGTGAACGGATCCAGCAGCAGCTGGGGCGCAATCTGTCCTCCATTGAGGAGGACTATACAGCGGGCATGAAGCAGACCGATATCAACGCGCGGCAGTCCGTGTTCTCCAATGAGGAAAAGCTGGCCGCGCTGGGTCTGAACATGGGCGCGCGGACTGCCGCCGCGACCTCAGGCGCTGCCGAAACCAGCCGTGTTGCGATCGACAACCAGTACCGCAGCGATCTGAACGCGCTCGGACAGGCGCGGCTCACGGCGCGCGCCGCGGCACAGGACGCCGCATCCGAACAGAACGCCGCGCTCGAAAACGAATACTACACCGCCACGGAAAACGCGGCGCTTCAGCAGGCGCAGCTGCAGCTGGCACAGTTCAACGCAGATCGGGACTATGGCCTGTCGGTTGCCGGTCTGACCGGATTTTTGAACGGTATGCCCACGCTGGATTGGCGCAATTACCAGCTCAGCGCGGACAGCGCGGATGGCAACGCCGCTGCCAGCGCACAGACACAGGCATACGAGCGCGCACTGAACCGCTGGAAAACCACCGGCTATGTGCAGCAGGGCGACGCCGAGATCCTAGGCGTTCCTGCGGGCACGCCCACCGCAGACGTGAGCTATCGCAACGCCAGCCTTGCTTTGCAGCGCTGGAAGGCGGGCTATTGGTACTAGTTCCGCTATACTGCACCTAAAAAAGCCACCCCCCTGCACATAGGCAGGGGGGCGGCTTTTATAAAGAAATGAAGGTGTGGGCTGTTCAATACCGTCGGACAGGAAGGCTTATGCCAGCTGCATGATGCCCAATCCGATCGGCGCTCGGATATCTTTTATATTAGCACTGCTGCTTGCTTCCGTCAATATTTTTTGAAAATTTTGTAATATCCTCTTGCTCCATTTTATTATATTGCAAAAGCCGCTCCCCTCAAAGGGAAGCGGCTTTTTTGTGCAATTCTTACTTGTTCTTCAGGTTGAAGAAAGCGTCCTTGCCGAGGTACTGTGCAACGTCCTCGCCCAGCTCTTCCTCGATGCGGAGCAGCTGGTTGTACTTCGCAACACGGTCGGTACGGCTCGGTGCACCGGTCTTGATCTGGCCGGCGTTGAGCGCAACCGCGATGTCCGCGATGGTCGCGTCCTCAGTCTCGCCCGAACGGTGGGAAACAACAGCGGTGTAGCCCGCGCGGTTCGCCATCTGGATCGCGTCCAGGGTCTCGGTCAGAGAGCCGATCTGGTTGACCTTGATCAGGATGGAGTTGGCAACGCCCATGTCGATGCCCTTCTTGAGGCGGGTGGTGTTGGTAACGAACAGATCGTCGCCGACCAGCTGGATCTTGTCGCCCAGAGCCTTGGTCAGCATCTCCCAGCCTTCCCAGTCCTCTTCAGCCATACCGTCCTCAAGGGAGATGATCGGATACTTCTCAGCGAAGGTCTTCCACATCTTAACCAGCTGCT
>DXDO01000151.1 GCA_019115425.1 Candidatus Agathobaculum merdigallinarum
GCTTCCTCCTCAATCTGATTTTATAAGAAAGGCGACCGTTTGTCTGCACACTTTCATCCCTATTTGTGCCGACAGTGTAACGGTCGGCATGGTGATTATAATGGAAAACGCACTTGAGATCAAGGGACTGCGCAAGCAGTATGAGGGCTTTGCGCTGGAAGATGTCAGCTTTACCCTGCCGCGCGGCGCGGTGATGGGCTTTATCGGCGAAAACGGCGCGGGCAAGACCACGACGATCAAGTCCATCCTGAACCTGATCCACCGCGATGCGGGTGAGATCCATGTGCTGGGGCTGGATAATATCAAAAATGAACGTGCGGTCAAGGAGCGTCTCGGCGTGGTGCTGGAGGACGGCTGCTTCCTCAACACCCTGAACGCCCGTCAGGTGGATACCCTGATGGGCAAGGCATATAAAAGTTGGAAATCCGAGCAGTTTTTCGGCTACATGAAGCGTTTCGGCATAGACGAGCGCAAAAAGATCAAGGACTATTCCAAGGGCATGCGGATGAAGCTGTCCATTGCGGCGGCGCTGTCGCACGGCGCGGAGCTGCTCATCATGGACGAACCGACGAGCGGCCTTGATCCTGTGGTGCGCGACGAGGTGCTTGATCTGTTTTATGACTTCATGCAGGATGAGAGCCACGCGATATTGCTGTCCAGCCATATCACAAGCGACTTGGATAAGATCGCGGACTACATCACGTTCATCCACGGCGGCCGCATCGTGCTCTCCGAGCCGCGTGACGAATTGCTCGACACCTACGGTGTGCTGCGCTGCACGGCCGACCAGCTGGCCGCGCTCGACCCCGCGGCGGTGCGCGCAAAGCGCGTGGGCGCGTTCGGCTGCGAGGCGCTGGTGCGGCGCGACGGCGTGCCGGAAAACTGGACGGTTGAACCGGTCAACATCGAACAGATCATGCTGTTCCTGACGAGGGGGGAGGACAACCGATGAAAGCCATGCTGTATGCGGACTGGATGAACTTTCGCCAGTCGATCCGTTCCATTCTGCTTGTGATGCTGGTGTTCGCGGCTTCCGCCTTTGTTTGGAGCGGGCCGATGTTCTTTAACTTTATCGTGGTATTTCTCAGCATTATGGTGCCGACCACGCTGTTTGCTGCCGATCAGGCGTATGGCTGGAACCGGCTGAGCCTGTCCCTGCCCATCCTGCGCAGGGATGTCGTCGGGAGCAAATTTGTCATGGGCGCTGTCATCAATCTGGCGCTGCTCATGATCGGCCTTGTGATGACCGTGATCTACACGGCTTATGATCCGGCCGCGGATATGGCGGAGAACATCGCCGGCCTGCTGGCCTGCGAAGCGATGGCGTTCCTGATGATGGGCGTGCTGATGGCGGTCTCGTTCAAGTTCGGCATCGAAAAGGGGCGCTATATCATTATGGCGTGCGTTTGGGTGCCGGTTCTAGGCATATTCCTGCTGGAACAGATGCCGTGGTTCGAGGAAACGCTGAACGCGGTCGGGAGCTGGCTGGGAACGGTCAGCGAGACGCAGGTCAGCCTGATGATCGCAGGCGCGCTGGCAGTCAGCCTTGTGGTTTATGTGCTGTGCTGTTTCATCAGCGTGCGGATCTATCAGAAAAAGGAGCTGTGAGGGGAGGAAAATCGGTATGCGTGAAATGATGTATGCGGAATGGAGCAACGTGCGGTTTTCGTTTAGACGGATGCTGTTTCGCGTTGGTGCATTTGCTGTGGTGGGGCTGCTGATCGGCGGGCCGGCGATGCTGTGTTTTCTTGTCATCATGCCGTCGGTTCTGCTCCCGCGTATCCTGTGTGCATCAGACGCGTCCGAGCAGTGGGCGGCATACCGCATGACCCTCCCTGCGGGACGCACAAGCGCGGTCGCGAGCAGATTTTTGCTCGCGCTGGTGTGCAATGCAGCGCTGGCGCTGGCTTGTGCAGCCGGCATGCTGGTTTGCTGCCTTGTACTTGGCACAATGGATGCAATGCTGCGCTATGGTGCAATTCTTCTGCTCTGTGAAGCATGGGCGCTGGGGTTCAGCGGGATCATGCTTGCGGTATCCTATCGCTGGAATATAGACAAGGCGAATTATATCGTAACCGGCCTGATTGCACTGGGCTGGGTCTGCGTGGCTGCAGGGAGCAGGATAGAGAGGATACATACCGCATGGCAGGCAGTTGGCGCGGGCCTGTCCACATGGCTTGCAGGAAATGGGCTTGCGATATCCCTTCTGCTGGTTGGCTGCGCAGCAATTGTGTTTGGGCTGTGTTATAGGATGAGTGTGCATTTTTATCAAAAGAAGGAGCTGTGACCATGAAATACTGCGAAAAATGCGGACGGAAAGTAGACACCGATGCGGATATCTGTCCGTACTGCGGCGCGCCGCTGCACGAGATGCAGGACGGCGAGCTGAGCGAGGAAGAGCTGCTGATGCTGCTCGGCCTGCTGTAAGGAGGCTTACAGAGTGAAAAACACAGGCAAGTGCCCCAAGTGCGGCGGGACGCATATCATCCGTGTGCCGGACAATGCGCGCCGCTATGGGAGCGGGAACAACATTTACACTTCAAAGGTCACGTTGTTCGGCAAGATCCCGGTGATCCGCTATGTGTGCTACGACTGCGGATATGTGGAGAACTGGGTGGAAAATCAGGAGGAGCGCAGTCAGCTCCTGCGCGCATTCGGCAGCCATACATAAAAACAGCGCAAGCGCCATATCCTGAACCAAAAGGGAGGGATGGGGTTGCGGAAAGCGTTGATTGTCTGTCTGCTGATTCCGCTGGCGGTTGGCGGTTTGGCGGCAGCGCTGACGATGGGGAGCATGTCCCAGTATGCGGCGCTCATACAGCCGCCGCTGTCCCCGCCGGCTTGGGTGTTCCCTGTAGCGTGGACGATCCTGTATCTGCTGATGGGGCTTGCAAGCTGGCTGGTTTGGCGGTCGGGTGTGCCCCGTGCGGAGAAAAAGCGTGCGCTGACGCTGTACGGCGTACAGCTGGCCGTAAATTTTATCTGGCCGCTGATCTTCTTCAGAGCCGGTATGTACGGCTTTGCACTGATCTGGCTGGTCGTTCTGCTGGTGCTGGTGACGGAGACCGCTATTGCGTTCGGAAGGATAGACATGCGGGCTGCATGGCTGCTGATCCCGTATCTTTTGTGGCTGCTGTTTGCGGGATATCTGAACGCGGGCGTATGGCTGCTGAATCGTTGAAAACATTGAAAAACAGGGCAGATATTCCAGCTCTGTTGAAGCTGTCGAAAAAGTCTCCGTGTCGCAGGCCGTAGCCCGCGATACCGTATTCCGCCGCCGTGCGGCGTTAAAATGCGTGTCGCGCATCAAACAGAATTTGGCGGCCAGCTGCAAAATTTATAAAAAGTCAGGACATGTGCCTGACTTTTTATACTTTGAGAGCAAAAAAGTTTTGCGTATGCAAACTTTTTTGCGCCAATTTCGATCGGAAGCGTGGTTCCGATCGAGAGGCTGTTCGAAAAAACATGTTTTTTGAACAGCCTCAAACCGGGCAGATATTCCTGCCCGGTTTTTTCAGCAGCGCTCGCACAGCCACCGAAAGACTGCCAGATGGTTCGCGCCCGCAACATCCTCGCACAGCGGCGGCGCCATGCGCTCAGGATGCCACTGTACGCCGAGGATGGGCGCGCTGTCGTGCAGCAGAGCCTCAACCGTGCCGTCCTCCGCCCAGGCGGCTGCATGCAGGCTGGGCGCGACGGCCCCCACCGCCTGATGGTGGTAGCTGTTGACCGTGGGCGCAGCGCCGACCAGCGCTGCGAGACGCGGGGCACAACGAACCTTGTGACAGCTCTGGCCGTGTCCTTCGATGTGCTGGCGAAGTGTGCCGCCAAGGAATACGTTGACCGCCTGTATTCCGCGGCAGATGCCGAGGATCGGTTTGCCGCGGGTGAAGAACGCGTGGAACAGCGCCTGTTCCTCTTCATCGCGGATAGGGTCGATGGATAACCGGTGGCTTGCAATATTTTGTCCAAACCGCGCGGGATGGATGTCCCCGCCGCCGGAAAGCAAAAGCCCGTCGCAGCGCGCGGCAAGCAGGTCGGCGTCCCCGCCGCTGTAGAGCACCCCTGCGCCGCCGGCTGACGACAGGCATGCGCCATACAGCGCGGACTGCTGGCGCTGTATGGATAAATTGCCCATCGCCCGTGCGGTGGAAATTAGAATCATGGGAAATTGCACAGAATTTTCCTCCAAATTTTTTTTTCGTTGACAGTAGATTGTGGAGACAGTATACTGAGAATTGTATGGGATAAGTAAAAGATATGTAAAAGATGCGTGAAACGGAGGAAACTCATGGAGTTTAATGTGTTGTCCATCGTGCAGCTGGTAGGCGGTTTAGCGCTGTTTATTTACGGCATGACCACGATGGGGAAGGGGCTGGAGCGCGCGGCTGGTTCCAAGCTCGAAAAGACCCTGGAAAAAATGACGGGTAACATTTTTACCGCGCTGCTGATGGGTCTGGTGGTCACCATGGTCATCCAGTCCTCCTCGGCGACAACGGTCATGGTGGTCGGCTTTGTAAACGCCGGCATTATGTCTTTGCGTCAGTCTGTCGGCGTGATTTTGGGCGCTAACATCGGTACCACGATTACCGCGCAGATTTTGCGTCTGGACAGCGGCGGTGTGACCGACAATATTGTTATGGACATGCTTAAGCCGAAAAATCTGGCTTATGTGATTGTGCTGGTGGGCGTCATCATTATGATGCTTGCCAAAAAGCGCCGCACGCGCGACATTGCGGATATCTTTACCGGTTTTGGTATCCTGTTTATCGGTATGTCGGTGATGGAAAACTCGGTCGCGCCGCTGGCGGACCTGCCGCAGTTTGCCGAGATGTTCGCCGCGATTTCCAATCCGGTGCTGGGTGTACTGGTCGGCACGGGCGTCACCGCAATCATCCAGTCGTCCTCGGCGTCGGTCGGTATTTTGCAGGCGCTGTCCACCACGGGCGCGATTACCTGGTCGGCGGCGATCCCGATCATTTTGGGACAGAATATCGGCACATGTATCACGGCTTTTCTGTCGTCGCTCGGCGGCTCAAAAAATGCGCGCCGCACCGCGATGGTACACTTCTATTTCAACCTGATCGGTTCGATCGTCTTTATCGTCGCGATTTATGCCATCCAGTATACGGTCGGCTTCCCGTTTTGGGATGAGGCGATCGACAAGGGCGGCATTGCGAACTTCCACACGTTCTTCAATGTGACCAATACCATTCTGTTCCTGCCGTTTACGGGCCTGCTGGTCAAGCTGGCAACCTGGAGCGTACCTTCGGGTGAGGTGCAAGAGGATCCGCTTGCTAAGCTGGAACCGCGTTTTTTGACCACCCCGTCGCTGGCGCTTGAGCAGGCGCAGCGCTGCATCGCGGAAATGGGCGAGGCGGCCAAGCAGAATTTCCGCCTGGCAACAGAGCCGCTGTTCACCGATGCCGCGCCGAATGAGGACGAGTTCCGCGAACACGAGAGTTTCCTTGATCGTGCCGAGGTAGAGGTTGGCCGGTATTTGACCAACATCCACAATATCCGCTCGGTCGATCAGCGCCGTCAGACTGCGGAAATGATGCATTCGCTTTCGGATTTTGAAAAGATTGGCGACTATGCGCAAAATATCTTCGGACGCATGGATGAGTTCCGGCAGGCGGAGCTGTCCTTCTCGCCGACGGCCACGCAGGAGCTGCGCACGATGTGCGCTGCGGTAGGCGAGGCGCTTGAACTGACTGTGGAGGGCTATGTGACGCGCTCGGTATCCATCGCCCGAACGGTGGAACCGCTTGAAGAGGTCGTCGATACGCTGAAAGAGCGGCTCAAGAGCCGCCATATCGAGCGTCTGAGCAGCAGCGAATGTACAATGCAGATCGGCATCCCGTTTTTGGATATCGTGCATGATCTGGAGAAGATCAGCGACCATTGCTCGAATATTGCGATTTATACAATTCAGCTCGGCGAGGGTGCGGAGGAGTTCGACACCCATGAATATGCCAAGGAGGAGTATAAATCCACACCGCAGTTTGCGGAAAAGCTGCGTTATTACCAGCAGAAATATCTGACGCAGATTGCTGCGCTGCCCGCCAACAACTAAGGCAGTATATGAAAGCGCCGTGTTCGTTAGAACACGGCGCTTCAGTTTGTCGAAAAAGTCTCCGCGCCGCAGCGCGCATCAAACAGAATTTTGCGGCAAGCCGCAAAATTCATAAAAATTCAGGACATGCGCCTGACTTTTTATACTTTGAGAGCAAAAAAGTTTCGTATAAGGGAACTTTTTTGCGTAAATTTCGATCGGAAGCGTGGTTCCGATCGAGAGGCTGTTCGAAAAACTATGTTTTTCGACGGCCTCAAACGCCATGCTCGTTAGAACACGGCGCTTTTCCGTTTTTTAACATGGCAAGCAGCCTTTTCCTGCTGAAGGGGGCTGCTTTGTGGCTTTCTAAGCTATTGTTCCTACAAAATGAAGTCCGCCAGACGGGCGGCTGCGTCCGGATGGGCGACCGCCTGCATGGTCTGCCGCACGGTCTGAAGCCGCACAGGATTGCTGAACAGTTCGTATACTGCCTCATCGATGGGAAAATGCTTGGTGATCAGCGCAGCCATGCCGTTATTGACCAGAAATTCGACATTGCGTTCCTCGTGGCCGGGGATAGGGTCCACCAGCAGCATGGGAAGGTTTTTAGCCAACGCCTCGGAAACAGTCAGCCCGCCCGGTTTGGAGACGATGCAGTCCGACGCGCTCATCATAACCTCTACATTGTGTACAAAGCCGTATGCTTTGACCACGCAGTCCCCCTCATAACGGGAGGCAAACTGCTCAACGCGCAGCTTCATTTTGGTGTTGTTGCCGCATACGACCAGCAGCTGCAGCGGGATACCGATTTGGGTCAGCTTTTCCAGAATCTTAACATGATCTGCATAGCCCATGCTGCCGCCCATGAGCAGCAGCGTGCGCATATCGGGATCGATGCCGAGCTGCGCGGCGGCATCCCTGCGAGACAAACGCTGGTTGAACTTGGGATGCACTGGAATACCAAACGGCAGGATTCGCTCCTCGGGGATGCCGCGCTTGACGCAGCGGAAGGTCAGCAGTTCGCTGGCGATGACGATGTGCTGCACCCGCGGTACATCCTCCCAGTAGGGGTGGAGGGTATAGTCGGTGACGATGCCGATGGTTTTGATATCATCCAGCTTTTTGCGCTTTTTTAATTCGTCCACCATCTGCGCGGCAAAGATATGCGTACACACGATAACGTCCGGCGTATAGCCGGCCAGAACCTTGGCAAACTTGGACGCGCCGAGCGCATTGATGATGTTGATGATGCTGGGCGCGCTGGAAAAATAGCTTGCTCCGTTGTTTTCCGCCAACTGGTAAACCAGACGGTAGAGCGTCTGCATATGCTTGGAGGAAAACAGGTAGCCTTTATCAATCGTGGTTTTGATCAGGTTACTGATATAGGCGTAAACGTCGAGCGTATGCACCTCTGCACCCTTGCTTATCAGAATATCCCCAATCGCTTTGGCGGTGGCATGGTGGCCATAGCCTGCCGTAACGGATAAAATCAATACTCTCATACCGGAACCTCTCCTTGTATAGAGCTATTCTACCGCAAAACAGGGGAAAAAGCAAATTATTCCGTTAAGAGAGAGAAAGTTTACTGTAAAAAAGAAGCGCGGTAGGCGTCGAGCACCTGATGTTCCAGCTCGTCGCGCAGCATGTGCCCGACAGGGTGAGCGATATCGCGGAAGCGGCCGTCCGGCATCCGGCGCGAAGGCATGGCCAGAAACAGCCGGTCGTGGCCGTCGATGATCTTGATGTCGTGAATGGCAAGCACGCCGTCGAACGTGACGGAAACCAGGGCCTTGAGCCTGCCGTATTCTTCCACATGGCGGAATTTGATGTCTGTAATCTGCATAGTCTGTTTCCTTTCTCAAAGGGTTTGCGTTGTTTTGTATACCTGTTTATAGTTTAACAAAAATAGCCGTTTTTAAACAAAGCTGCATAAAACAGCGATGGGTTGGATAAGGCATTGATGATACAACTGCTATTTTGGGGAAAATATACTATATTCAATCGGGCTAATCTGTGCAAAATGTAAAAATATTAAAAAATATTTTGTGCGCCGCTTATTTATAGTCAAAAGCAACCGATGAAAACAATGTAAATAATCAAGGGCTTTATGAAAAAGCCCAGATAAATGGTTTTCAAACAGGGAAATGGAAACCTGTCTGGAATAAATCTTATTCACCCAACAGACCGCGGTCGGAAGGAACCGCCGCGGGCGGATTCTGAAAAGGAGTTGTAATTATGAGAATCCAACATAACATTATGGCAATGAATGCCTACCGCAACTACAACAACAACACGAGCGCACTGTCCAAGAACCTTGAGAAGCTGTCTTCCGGCTACAAGATCAACCGCGCGGGCGACGACGCGGCGGGCCTTGCGATTTCCGAGAAGATGCGCGCACAGATCACCGGTCTGGACAAGGCGCAGGACAACGCGAAGGACGGCATCTCCCTCGTGCAGACTGCTGAAGGCGCGCTGACCGAAGTACACGACATGCTTAACCGTATGTACGAGCTGGCTGAGCAGTCCGCGAACGGCACCTATGAGGGTGCGACCGACCGTGCACAGCTCCAGAAGGAAGTTGACCAGCTCCGTTCTGAGATCGACCGCATCTCTGATTCCGCGAACTTCAACGGTATCAAGTTGCTGGATGGTTCTCTGGCTGGCTACACCGATGCCACCAGCACGGCGTTGTCTATAACGGCTGGTACAACTAGCGCTAAGATGTCTGTCGAACTTGATTTGGCTGGCTTTGCGGTCGGCAACAAGGTTGCTGGCGATGGCGGTGTCATGACCGTGTCCCTCGGTGGCAAGACCTATGACGTAGAAGTTACCGCTGGCATGTCGGCGGGTGCTTTCGCTACGGCACTGGTCTCTGCAATCAATGCAGATAAGCCGAATGGCGGGGTAGCTGGCGACTTTACCGCAAAAGTGACCGGTACCACGAAGGTCGTTCTGGAAGCTGCTGCTAACGGGGCGGATGCTGCGGCAGAAGACATGTTTGGAACCAACTTCACTACCTCTGTAAAGGACGGTGTGGGCGGTTTGGTTCTGCAGATCGGCGACACCAGCGACAGTTGGAACCAGTTGTACGTTGCGGTCAAGGATACAAGTTCTGCGGCTATTGGGATCTCTAACCTGACTATTGCTACGCAGGAGGGTGCCGCCGCTGCGCTGGACACGATCAAGTCGGCAATCAACTATGTTTCCGACGTGCGCGGTACGCTGGGCGCGACCCAGAACCGTCTGGATCATACCATCAACAACCTGTCCGTCATGGAAGAGAACATTCAGGACGCAGAGTCCACCATCCGCGACACGGACGTAGCGGAAGAGATGATGTCCTACACCAAGAACAACATCCTCATCCAGTCCGCGCAGGCGATGCTGGCGCAGGCAAATCAGGTTCCGCAGGGAGTTCTGCAGCTCCTGCAGTAAGTTTTATTTCCGTACAGGCGTTTGCCAAGTTGAAGGGGCCGGCCGAAAGGCCGGCTCCCTTTTTGTTTTTGATTTTGACGACTGAGGTGAAAAACTATGCAGCCGATTGAGATCGCGCGCCGGATGGCCGAGCTGGGCCAGAAGGAGGACGCGCAAAAAGCTTATACGGTCGCACTGACCAAGGAGGAACTGGCTCCAATAGAACGGTTTGAAGCGGCCAGCTACATCTTTTTCTCGCAGGGGAATTATAAAACCGCCTATACCGCCCTTGTCGCCCTGTATAACGAGGGGCACTTTAGGGACGAAGTGATGAAATTGCTCGCGCAGGCGTTTTATCAGCCGAACGAGGATGAGCTGCGGCAGCGGTATGCGGAAAACTGTGCCGCGCTGGCTGCATATCCCTATTTCTTTCGAGCGGACTTCCCAGATTTTGACGAACTGCCCCTGCACTTCTTTCCCTTTGATGATGACGGCTATCTGCCGTTCGACCCAGCGGAAAACCGCTTCGGGGAATATATTAACTTCAACCATCCGGTGATCGACCGGTACTTCTTTAAAGACTTGGAAAATCCCATCCTCGCGCAGGATGTTTATTCACAATATCAGCTGGAATATTTAAACGACACCGTCCGCAAGAGCGAATGGATCGGTCGGGATAACCATGTTTATCTCCACTATACAGATTGGGAACAATTCTGCGCCCATTTGCAGTGTCTGGAGCTGAAGCCGCTGCTCGCAGACGAAAAATTTGTCTTTTTGGTCGGGGAGGAAATTGCCCGGTATCCAATCAATTTCGCGGCGGAATACGGCGTGGATTACAGCCGGTATCCTGTACGGCCTGTCGGCGTGCAGGAGGTCAACCGTCTGATTTGGCATACCCAGCTGGCCGCCCATAATGGCGGCGACTTTTTCAACGAGATTTTTTACGGGCATCCCAACATCATGTCCTATGAGTCCGTGATGTTTGACGATATTTCGGAGCAAATCAAAAAAATTCGCGTGCGTTTTTATAAGCACACGTTGGGCAATATGGTCATCCACCAGCAGCTTGCGGCTATCAAGCGGCCCACGGATAAAGATTTTCTGGTGGCCTATTTTCTGATCAAGCCGGATACGAGCCGCTGGCTGGATAAAAATTCGCGTATCGCCCCGGCGTTGTTCTTCCAGCCCCATTTTGGCAACATCCGGTATGAGCTGGAGGTCGCGGAGGGGGACGGCTACTGTGCCCTGTTTTCTGAGGAATATGAGAAAATCAAGAAATCCTCCATTTTTAAAGGGTTTAAGTATATCAAAACGTTCACGCCCATCCGCAGGCCGACCACCAGCTACGCCGCAACGGTGCGCTTCATGGTGGCGCAGCTCGGCGATCCAGATAATCCGGTGCGAATTGAAGATGAATTGGCCAACCGTATCCTCAACCGCAGCTATCTGCGCGAGCCGGACGACCGCCTGCTGATGGACAGCGCGCTCGTGCGCTTTGAGGACGGCAAGCTCAACCCCAAGGCGATTTTCCCAGTGTTGGCGGAGTTTCTGGATATTCCCTATACCGAGAGCATGACCTATTGCTCCAGCCGTCTGGGCCTGAACCCGGAATCGCTGAAGGGCAATGCACGGGGCTTTGACCCTGCTACGGTATACCGCACCTACGATGAGTACGCAAACGACGACGAGCGGGCTTTTTTGGAATATTTCATGCGGGATATTTACGAGGCCTGCGGCTACAGCTTCCACTATTACAAGGGCGAGCCGGTGGACGAAGCATGGGCGCGGGAAAAGATCGAAGGGTTTACCACGCTCAACAGCTATATCATCCGTTCCCTGCGGGAGTGCTACGACGGAATACGGGCAAAGGGCGTCCGCATGGAAAACGATGAGCAGGAGATCACCCGAAATATGGACGGGATGAACCAGAACCGCATGCGCATTGCGGAGCTGCTGCTCAAGAATCCGCGCTTTGTCACCCGTCAGGGCCAGCCATTGCGGATGATGGAGCCTTTGAAGCTCGATCCCGCGCTGCTTGAGCAGCCGTTATACCACTGACGCGGAGGAAATTATGGATAACAAAGGAACTGTTTATTTTTTCACAGGTCTTTCCGGTGCGGGCAAGACCACGCTCGGCGGGCTGTTTTACCGCAGGCTGAAAAACACAAAGCCGAATGCGGTTTATCTGGATGGCGATGAAATGCGTTTGGCGTTTGGCGAGGACATCGGCTATACCCATGAGGAGCGCCTGCGCTGGGCAGGACGTATCTTCCGTGTTTGCAAAATGTTGTCCGATCAGGGGATCGACGTGGTTTGCTGCTCGATCGCAATGTATGAGTCCGTGCGCGCGTGGAACCGTGAACACATCACCCATTACAAGGAAATTTATGTACGGGTAAAGAAAGAGACCCTGCTGGCCCGCAACCAGAAAGGTCTTTACACCGCGGCGCATAACGTCGTTGGTATCGATCTGCCGTTCGACGAGCCGCAGCACCCGGATTTGGTAATCCAGAATGACGGTGCCCAGACGCCGCTTGCGCTGGTAGAAAAGATTGAGCAGCAGCTGTATCCACGCATCGTGCAGGATCCAATTGATAACACAGATTATTGGAACCAGTATTATCAGAACAAAATCTGTTCGACCGAGCCGTCTCCGTTTGCAAAGTATGTGTCCACACTGGTTGACGCGGGGAAAACAATGGTGGATCTTGGTTGCGGAAACGGGCGGGATACCATATATTTCGCAGGTCGTGGTATGAAGATGACCGCGATCGACCTATCGGATTCCGCAATTTCCATTTTGAAGCAGCAGTCTATCCCGAATACGGAATTTATATGCGCCGATTTCGTTAATCAGCCTGACCCACATGGGAATGGATATGATTACGCATACAGCCGTTTCACCATCCATTCCATCAACCAGACACAGGAACGCATCCTGCTGCGGTCGATTTTCGGTGCCCTCAGGCATGGCGGAAAGTTCTTCATTGAAGTACGGAGCATCCATGACCCGCTGTTCGGACGGGGTGAAGCGTTGGAGCGTAACGCATTTTTCTATGATAACCATTACCGCCGGTTTATTGTGCTCGATGAGCTTAAGACGGGCCTGCAGGAGTTTGGCTTCCAGATCGAATACGCGCAGGAGAAGACCGGATTTGCGCCATATGGAAATGATGATCCGCCTGTCATTCGTATTGTTGCCAAAAAACCGTAATAAGGAAGGATATTATGTATAAAGCTGACCTGCATACACATACCAATGCCTCCGATGGACAGTATTCGCCTGCCGAAGTGGTGCGAAAAGCGAAGGAAGCAGGGATTGAGTATCTTGCAGTCACAGACCATGACACGATCGATGGACTGCCGGAAGCCATGGAGACCGGCAGGGAATATGGTCTGACAGTTATATCTGGCATTGAACTGGGAGCGAAAGAGGATCGGCATATGCACATATTGGGATATGCCTTTCGACCGGATGACAAAGCGTTGCAGGCGCTGTGCAGGAAGCTGCGGCAGGGTAGAGATGAGCGTAAGTATCGGATCATAGAGTTTTTGAAAAGCAAAGGGATTTCACTCTCGCTTGAGGAGGTGGAGCAGACGGCGGGCGGCAGCGTGATTGCCCGTCCGCACTTTGCGCGGGTTATGCTGCGGCATGGATATGTTAACTCCATGCGCGAGGCATTTGATCGATATCTGGATACGGAGGAGTATCAGGCGATCGAGCGCTATAAGGCTGATGCTGCGACCTGTATCCAAATCATCCATCAGGCAGGAGGGAAGGCGGTCCTCGCGCATCCTTATCAGCTCAACCTATCTGATGTGGCATTGGAACGCACGGTAGCCGATTTGAAGACGGCAGGGCTTGATGGCTTGGAGTGTTTTTATCCGCAGCATACGCGCCAGATGGAAGAGCATTATTTGGCACTTGCCCGTAAGTTTTCTTTGTGTGTGACAGGAGGCAGTGATTTTCATGGCGAAAAGGTGCATGTTGACAGGCCGTTGCGTCCTATTTCCTTAGAAATTGGCTGGTTGCTGCAAGCATAGGACAAAAACAGTCTGTAAAAGCCTATGCAAGCATATATTCGGCATAACGCGATATGTTTTGTGCCATCTTCATAAGTTCGCAATCTCTAAACTCAAGCAGCAGAAAGGCTGATCTTGTTGATGTTTGCCCGCAAAATTCATCAGCGGGAATACAAAGCAACATAATGCGATAGAAAAAATAACGCGCAGACAGCGGTTACGCTGTCTGCGCGTTTTGCTATGCGGAAGATTTGACCGGCTTTTAGGGCAAGACCTACTTCAAACGTTGCGCACACGGTTAATCATAAATGGATTCCGCTTCCCAGTCGATGATATTACCGGTATTGGCGTCGATGGTAAAATCATATTCCATGGCGTTGTAGATGATCTTCCCTTCGTATTCCAGACGGCCGTCATCTCTGTCGAGATGAAGCTCATAGACGTTGGATGCGGATGCGCCGGGGACGCGTTGGAGCGCAATCTCACGAGCGCGTTCCAACGAGATGGAGGTGTTCGTCGAACCGCCCTGATTTCCACCGGTGGACGGACGATAGTACTCCGCATCGCGGTCATAGCTCAGGACAAGACCGGTATTGGCATCGATTTCATAATCATATTCGGTGTAGCCACTGCCGTTGGAAACAATGAACTCTACATCATAAACACGGCGGCCGTCGTCATAGTCTAGATAAGAACGGATGAAAGTTACCTGGCTTGCGGTCAGTCCGGCGTGATCCAGTGCGGCCTGCCGGGCCTGTTCAACGGTAATAGAAGCACCGGACATCGAACCGCCCTGATTGCCGGAAGGATTGGACGTATCATAATCGGTCACCCCGCCGTCCTGCGTATTGCCGGAAAGATAAACCGTCGAGGTCGCACCATTCCAGGAAACATTTTTGCCCATGATTTCGCCAATTGCTCGGATCGGCAGATAAATGGAGCCGTTATACAACGCGGGATCGCATACCTTGCCGTTCACGTCGTAAAAAGTGCGCTTGACGCCGTCGATGATAATCGTATAATTCGGCTCCATGCTCAACGTGATATCCATGGGACGTGCATTGGCATCCGGCGTGCCGGTTGCGTCTGGTGTGGTGCGTGCGCCGCCAATGGTAGCGGTGTTCGTGGTGCTGTCCCAGTTGACATTCTTGTCCATCAATTCGCCGATCGAGCGGATCGGCACATAAGTTGTACCGGCATAGCTGATGGGATGGACCTCCTGCCCCTGCACATTGTAGAATGTGCGGTCAACCCCGTCGATGTTGACGGTGATGTCGGGGGAAAGTGCAGCGGAAACCGTATAGGATCCGTTTGCGGCGAATGCCGCACCGCAGAACAGCGTGGTAAGGGCCAGTGCGCAAATTGCTTTTTTCATGAGTAAAACCTCCTTAAATATACTGCAAGAAATATGACCGAATCAAATCAGTCGAAAACCGATTCGGATTCCCACGATAAAATACCGCCCGTTGTGGCATCAATCTCAAAATCATATTCGAAACCGTCATAGAGGATGGAGCCTTCATACACTGAACGGCCGTCGTCAATCTCCTGGCGCATCCGGATGTCCGACTCCGTTGCACCGGACACGCGGGCCAGCGCGATATTGCGGATCTCTTCTTCAGTCAGCGTGCCAGCGGTATCAGTGCTGGGAGCATTCGTCTGCGGAGCGCCGGGCTGGTAGTTCTCCGCATCCTGATCATAACTGCGAATCTCGCCGGATGCTGCGTCGATTTCGTAATCGTATTCCGAGTTGGTAGCGGAAACGTAAAATTCCACATCATATACCGCGATCCCGTCGTCATAATCCAGCTTGGTCATCAGGAAGGAAGTATCGCTTTCCGCTACGCCTGCATGTTCCAGCGCAATTTGCTGCGCCGCCGCCTCGTCGATCTGCGATGCCGACGCGGTTTGGCTTTGCTGTGCTGCCGAGGAGGTGGTGTTGTTGGCCGTCTGTGCGCCGGCGGACTGGCTGCCTGCCTGAGGGGCGGGAGCGCATCCGGAAGCGGTGATGAAAAGCGCTGCAACAGCGGTGATCCATAATACTCGTTTTTTCATGGTATTTACAATCCCTTCTGTGTGGTCTGTGGCTTTATGGTAACACCCAAAAATTAAAATAAGATTAAAAGCGTGGATTTTTTTGAAACGATCTTGAAACGCCAGTTGAAAGGGAAAAAGAGCATAGCGCAGATGCGGCGGGAGGGGGGCGGCTGATTTGCGACAGCGGGCGGAGATATGGGGGGAAGGCCTTATCTCAGATGCAAAGATGACGATATTATTATATATCATATTTGCAGAAAAAGCGAGGTACCCGCGATGAAGAAGATAGGGAAGAGACTGATATCTTTAATCATGGCTGGAATGCTGGCGATGCCGCTGCCTGCATTTGCGGCCGGCGGCGCAGGGACGACTGCGGACGGAAGCAAGAGCGTAACGGTCGATATTACCGGCTCATCCCGCGTCACGGTGGAGCAGATAACGGGAGATGACGATTCCTTCGGAGATGGAGAACGGCTGGAATACGAAATCCAGCCTGCGGAAAACTATCAGATGGAAGGGATCGAGGTAGAGGTATTCCCTGGGGGAGGGGGGGATTTGTCCCCCAAAACGCTGACAGAGGAAAACACCAATATCATACTTTCGGATGTTCAGCTTCATATCGATTCGTGGCCGACAGATAAAGAAAAAGGGACTTTGACAATCGATACGGTAAATGGGACATTGCAGGACAGCTATAGGGTGGAGATCGGCTTTCAGGTTGAAGAAAAACCGACCTACCAAGCGGCTATCACAGCGACCTCCAACCATGCGGTGCTGACCGGTGGGGGAAAGGATGAGTACTATGCAGGGGAAGCGGTCACGCTTTCGGTTGATCCGGAGGATGGATATCATCTGACCGGCTTAAAGCTCACGAGCAGCAGCGGATCGCAGAATTTCACCGGCAGCGGCACTTGGAAAGAGTGGACGGTTTCGTGGAGTGCGGAAGGCGAGACCCGAATCACGGGAAACATTGCAGGCGATATCGAGGTGGAGGCGACGATCGAGGAGATCCCTACCACCTATCAGCTGACAATCGATGTGGAGGACGGCTTGGAGTTGGAGCGCCCGTCCAGCCGTGTGTCGAGCGTGCTCGAAGGCAGTTCGCAGCAGGTGCGGGTTTCCGCGCGTTCGGGGTATGTGCTGAGTGATTTTACCGTGCAATACGGGAACAGCTATGCCAGCTGGGCCACGGGGCAGGATTTCCTGACCATGGGAAACACCCGCGTGGAAGTGAACGAGCGGGATGACGAGGTATCATTTATCTTGCCGTATATCTACGAGGATACCAATATTTACTTCTCTGCTGACTATGATGAAGATAATATCCCTGTGGAGATAGACGAGGGTTCTCGCATCAATATTGATACGGATGTCGGCGACACGGTCGCGCGGGGAGAGGATGCGGTGTTCTATATCAGCACCACATCGGACCGGTATTCGGTCAGGCGGATCACACTGCGGATTGGCGACCGCAGTGGCTCGGCGGATCCGGATGATGGAGAGATTCGGGTTGGAAACCGCACCTATGAGATCGAGGATATTGGAGATGGGGAATACGCCCTGTACGTGGACAATATCAGCGAACCGGTGACGGTATCCGCCTCCTCCAACAGCTCCAGTGTCGTATCGCGCCCGACGCTGACGATACGGTCCTCCAGCAGGGTGAAGATTACAAAAAGCGTTTCCTCCAGCCGTATTGACGCGGGGGATGATGTGCAATTTTATTTCACACCGGATACGAATTATCAGGTGGATGAAATCACCGTCCGCATTGGCGACAACAGCCGGACGGTCGGCGCGGACAATAGTTCCATCAGGGTCGGCGGCGAGACCTATCAGATGAGCCGGAATGCGGCGGGGATCGTAACGCTTTACCTCACGGATATTGAGGAGAATGTGACGGTATCCGCAAGCGCTTATTATTCGCGCGATCCGATTCAGCCGACCAATACGGTCCGGATCGATCTGAACAGCAGAGCGGCGTTTATGAATGGTTATGGGGACGGCACGTTCCATCCGGAAAGCAACATGACGCGCGCGGAGGCTGTTGTGACGCTGTACCGGCTGTGTGATGTCAACACGAGCTACACATCGTCAAATGTATTCCGTGACGTGCCCTCCGGCATGTGGTATACGCAGCCCGTCAATGCGTTCGCTGAAGGCGGAATCATTGACCGGACGACCTATTTTTATCCGGATCAGAATATTACACGGGCGGATCTGGTGGAAATGCTTTACCGGCTGGTCGGTTCGCCCAGTGTTTCCGGAAGCAATGTAAGATTCAATGATGTTTGGGGCACGTCGAACAGCGATGCGATTCAATATGCGGCGTCGCGAGGTTGGGTAAACGGCTATAAAGACGGCTCGTTCCGCCCCTATGGCTATATCACGCGCGGCGAAGTGGCCGCAGTGGTAACGCGGGTCTTGGGGAGGACAACGGGAGGAACAGGCGTTTATTACAGGGATGTTCCTTCGAGCCACTGGGCATATCGGTATATTCAGATGGCCTCCTCCTATGTGTGATAGCGGGGCGGGCGCTTACGCGTCTGGACACCTGGCGATGACAGATCAACAAAGTAAATACCCTAAGCGGAGCAATACTCACTTGATGTTTGTGTTAAGTCAAGCGGCCGCTTAGGGTATTTTCAATGGACGGGCAGAGGGGCAGAAGCGAAGATGCAGCAACTTGACCGTGAATACTGGCGCATTGCTTCATGATATGGCCAAGAATGTATATAAATGGGAATAAAAAAGCAGGGCAATTTAAACAAATATTTTTGGTTTAATTAGGCTGGAATTAGTAATAAATCGATAGAATGGCAGAAAAAATATATTTTTCAGGCTCCAGCAATCTTTTTTTACAGAATTATCAAAAGATTTTGCTTGTAAAAAATGCACAATAACAAAATTGGATTTTGTTGAAAAAA
>DXDO01000152.1 GCA_019115425.1 Candidatus Agathobaculum merdigallinarum
AGACGATAAGATCCACGCCCGTTCGACCGGCCCGTACTCGCTCGTCACCCAGCAGCCTCTGGGCGGCAAGGCGCAGTTCGGTGGCCAGCGCTTCGGCGAGATGGAAGTCTGGGCGCTCGAAGCATACGGCGCCGCATACACTTTGCAGGAAATCCTCACCGTCAAGTCGGACGATATCACCGGCCGTGTCAAGACCTACGAGGCGATCGTCAAGGGCCACAACGTGCCGCAGCCGGGCGTACCGGAGTCCTTCAAGGTTCTGGTCAAGGAGCTGCAGTCGCTGTGCCTGGATATCCAGGTGCTCGACGAGAACATGGAGGTCATCGAGCTGTCGGATGACGACGAGGACGATGCAGATTTCATCCGCCCGATGGAACAGGCTGTTTCGGGCGCGGATGACGAATTCACCGCAGCCGGCTTCGGCATCAACGACGCCGAGGACGGCGACACCGATCTCTTTGCACTGGACAACGCTGCCGACGAAGGCGGCGACGATGCCGGGGATGATTTTGACGACGGGCTGGGCGAATAAGGCCATGACACGTAACGATCAAAATCATCTGTGAATAGGGAAGGAGCATCTTAAAATATATGGGATATCATACGTTTAACGCCATCAAGATCGGCCTGGCTTCGCCCGACCTGATCCGCCAGTGGTCGTACGGTGAAGTCAAAAAGCCCGAAACCATCAACTACCGCACGCTCAAGCCGGAAAAGGACGGCCTGTTCTGCGAGCGCATTTTTGGCCCAACCAAGGACTGGGAGTGCCACTGCGGTAAATATAAGAAAGTCCGCTTCAAGGGCAAGATCTGCGACAAGTGCGGCGTTGAGGTCACCCGCGCCAAGGTCCGCCGCGAGCGCATGGGCCATATCGAGCTGGCCGCCCCTGTGTCGCACATCTGGTACTTCAAGGGCATCCCCTCCCGCATGGGCCTGATCCTGGACATCAGCCCGCGCGTGCTCGAGAAGGTCCTGTACTTTGCAAACTATATTGTCATCGATCCGGGCGACACCCCGCTGATGAAAAAGCAGATCCTGACCGAGGCCGAGTACCGCGACATGCGCGAAAAGTACGAGGACGACTTCCGCGCCGGCATGGGCGCGGAGGCGATCAAGGAGCTGCTCCAGGAGCTCGACCTTGACCAGCTCTCCAAGGAGCTGACTACCGAACTGCGCGAGTCCACCGGGCAGAAGCGCCTGCGCATCATCAAGCGCCTTGAGGTGGTCGAGTCGTTCCGCCTGTCGCACAACCGCCCGGAGTGGATGATCATGGATGTTGTCCCGGTCATCCCGCCGGAAATCCGCCCGATGGTACAGCTGGACGGCGGCCGCTTTGCGACCTCCGACCTGAACGACCTGTACCGCCGCGTTATTAACCGTAATAACCGTCTCAAGCGCCTGCTCGAGCTGGGCGCGCCGGACATCATCGTGCGCAACGAAAAGCGCATGCTTCAGGAAGCGGTTGACGCCCTGATCGACAACGGCCGCCGCGGCCGCCCGGTCACCGGCCCGAACAACCGCGCCCTGAAGTCCCTGTCCGACATGCTCAAGGGCAAGCAGGGCCGCTTCCGTCAGAACCTGCTCGGCAAGCGCGTTGACTACTCCGGCCGTTCGGTTATCGTCGTCGGCCCGGACCTCAAGATCTACCAGTGCGGCCTGCCGAAGGAAATGGCGCTCGAGCTGTTCAAGCCGTTCGTCATGAAGAAGCTGGTTGAGGACGGCACTGCGTCCAACATCAAGTCCGCCAAGAAGATGGTCGAGCGCGCGAAGCCCGAGGTTTGGGACGTGCTCGAGGGCATCATCAAGGGCCACCCGGTCATGCTGAACCGTGCGCCGACGCTGCACCGTCTGGGCATCCAGGCGTTCGAGCCGGTGCTGGTCGAGGGCCGTGCGATCCGTCTGCACCCGCTGGTATGTACCGCGTTCAACGCGGACTTCGACGGCGACCAGATGGCAGTACACGTGCCGCTGTCCGCTGAGGCACAGGCCGAGGCGCGCCTGCTCATGCTCTCCGCGAACAACCTTTTGAAGCCGCAGGACGGCAAGCCGGTTACCATCCCGTCGCAGGATATGGTGCTCGGCTCCTACTATCTGACCATTGACCGCGACACCGAGCCGGGCGCCGGCAAGGTGTTCCGTGATCCGGACGAAGCGCTCATGGCGTACAACGAGGGCGTTGTCGGTATCCACGCGCCGATCAAGGTACGCATGACCCGTGAGGTGGGCGGCAGGACGATCTCCAAGATCGTCGATGCGACCCCGGGCCGCCTGATCTTTAATGAACGCATTCCGCAGGACCTTGGTTTCGTCGACCGCTCGGATCCGGAGAAGCTGCTTGATCTCGAGATCATGTTTACCTGCGGTAAGAAGGAGCTTGGCAAGATCATCGACAAGTGCATCCGCGTACACGGCTTCAACGTGACCGCAGAGGTGCTCGACGCGATCAAGTCGATGGGCTACAAGTATTCTACTAAGGGCGCGCTGACCGTTGCGGTCGCGGATATGCTCGTGCCGGAAGGCAAGGATACCTTAATTCGCGAGTCGGAGAAAAAGGTTGCGCAGATCGATAAGCGTTACAAGCGCGGCTTTATCACCGATCAGGAACGCTATCGCCTGACGGTCGCCGAGTGGGAGGAGACCACCAAGAAGGTGACCAGCAAGCTGCAGGACAACATGAAGGCGCAGCGCTACAACCCGATCCACATGATGGCGGACTCCGGCGCGCGTGGTTCGATCAACCAGATCCGTCAGCTGGCCGGTATGCGCGGTCTGATGGCGTCCACCTCCGGTAAAACCATCGAAATCCCGATCAAGTCCAACTTCCGCGAGGGCTTGACCGTACTCGAATACTTCATTGCGGCGCGCGGCGCTCGAAAGGGCATGGCCGATACCGCACTGCGTACCGCGGACTCCGGTTATCTGACCCGTCGTCTGGTTGACGTTTCGCAGGATGTCATCATCCGTGAGGACGACTGCGGCGCAACCAAGGGCATCTGGGTCGAGGATATCAAGGAAGGCAATCAGGTGATTGAGCCGCTGCAAGAGCGCCTGCTGGGCCGCTTCCCAGTGGACGATGTCTGCGACCCCAATACCGGCGAGGTGATCGTGCCCAAGACCAAGATGATGAACGAGGCGGATGCGAGCGCAATCATCGCGGCGGGCATCACCCGTGTGCAGATCCGTTCTGTGCTCGAGTGCCGAGCGCGCAAGGGCGTCTGCGCACACTGCTACGGCATCAACTTGGCGATGGGCACGCTGGTCGGCAAGGGCGAAGCGGTCGGCATCATCGCAGCCCAGTCCATCGGCGAGCCGGGCACGCAGCTTACCATGCGTACCTTCCACACCGGCGGCGTCGCGGGTTCGGATATTACGCAGGGTCTTCCGCGAGTTGAAGAGCTGTTTGAGGCGCGCAAGCCCAAGAAGGCGGCGACGCTTGCAGAGATCAGCGGTGTTGTCAACATCGAGGAATCCAAGCGCACGACCGTTAAGACGGTCAACATTGTCAACGCGGAGACAGGGGATATGCGTTCCTATCAGCTCGCATCCTCTTCCGGCATCCGCGTGACCGACGGTCAGCAGGTGGAGCAGGGCTTCCAGCTTAACGAAGGCTCGCTCAACCCGCATGACATCCTCCGCGTGCGTGACCCGCGTGCGGTGCACGACTATGAGATCAAGGAAGTCCAGAAGGTTTACCGTCAGCAGGGCGTTGATATCAACGATAAGCATATCGAGGTTATCGTGCGCCAGATGATGCGCAAGGTCCGTGTCGAGGACGCGGGCGACGCGGAAGTGCTGCCGGGCTCTGTGATGGACCTGCTTGAATTCGAGGACTACAACCAGAAGGTGCAGGATCGCATCGATGCGGGCGAGGAGGGACTGCGTCTGGCAGTCGCCGAGCCGACCCTCATGGGTATCACCAAGGCATCTCTTGCGACCGACTCGTGGATGTCGGCGGCCTCCTTCCAGGAGACTACCCGCGTGCTGACTGACGCTGCGATCAAGGGCAAGGTCGATCCGCTGATGGGCCTGAAGGAAAATGTCATCATCGGCAAGCTGATTCCGGCCGGTTCCGGTGTGACCGAGTACTGCGACGGCCACTATGAGCAGACCGTAGACCTCGACTGATGCTGCGGCATTTAAGACAGGTATAAAAGATGCAGAACAGGGGAATGCTGAAAGGCGTTCCCTTGTTTGCTGTTTCTCGCAGAGACGCATATGACTAAATTCTATGTAAAATGGCAGAAACAGTGAAAAATATCTGCAAAAATGCTTGACTTCACACGGGTAAACCTTTATACTATTGGAGTATGCCGTATAGGAGGGTTACTATGCTTTCAGAACTTCACGCGGCGCACAAGGTCATCGGTGTGAAGCAGTCGAAAAAGGCGATTCGGGACGGCGCAGCCGTCGAGGTCTATGTTGCGCTGGACGCGGAAAGGCGTGTTGTCGGCCCGATCTATGAGCTTTGCAGCGAAACAGGGACCCAAATCCGTGAAATCACCACAATGGCGGAACTGGGCGATGCGGCCGGTATCGATGTCGGCGCGGCGGTTGTCACAGTCCTGCGCGATTGATTTGCGTGTATGGAACGCGCGGAATGCGCTTTTCATAAATATTTTTGAAAGAAGGAGGAAATAAAATGCCAACTTTTAACCAACTCGTCCGTAAGGGTCGCGAGGCAGTCGTCTACAAATCTACGGCGCCGGCTCTGCAGGTAGGCTACAACTCTCAGAAGAAGAAGGCTACCGACCAGTCCGCACCGCAGAAACGCGGCGTCTGCACGACGGTTAAAACCATGACGCCGAAGAAGCCGAACTCTGCGCTTCGTAAGGTTGCCCGTGTTAAGCTGACCAACCAGATGGAAGTTTCCGCTTACATCCCTGGTGAGGGCCACAATCTGCAGGAGCACTCTGTCGTTATGGTTCGCGGTGGTCGTGTTAGGGACCTTCCTGGTGTCCGTTACCACATCATCCGCGGCACGCTGGATACCCAGGGTGTGGCAAACCGCCGTCAGGCTCGTTCCAAGTATGGCGCGAAGCGCCCGAAGGCCGGCAAGTAATCTGCGCCTGACCGCGCAGCTCGTCGTTCCAGCCGCCCTTGCGTACCTCGGTACGCGGCAGGCGACTGCGCCTC
>DXDO01000014.1 GCA_019115425.1 Candidatus Agathobaculum merdigallinarum
CTCGGCAGACAGGTTTGCGCCGCCATAGTAAATGTTGCCCCCGCCGCTGTCCTCGTCTGATGCAAACAGGAGGGCAACCAGCAGGAGCAGGCAGAAAAAGGCGGCAAACAGCCCTGCAAGGGGCAGCGCAAAATATTTCAACTTCATCTGCCGCCCCCGTCCTTCGTGCTGTCTGTACGGTCGGTATTGCTATCCCCCCTGTTTTTCGGAGAGGAAGCATTTTTCCGCTGTGCCTTTCCCGGCTTCCCCTTTGCGGAAGCCCGCTTTGATACAGCCGAACCCTTCACCGCAGGCCGCGAAACATCCGGTTTGGCCTGTTCCCGCGCGGCATGGTTTTCCTGCATAGGCATAACAGGCTTGCCCTCTGCGTCCTGCCGCACAGCCGGACGGTTTACTGCATCCGTCCTCCGGGTCCCGGCATGGACGGGCTGCTTTGCCGCTTCTGTCTGCGGCGCGGCCTGTTGGACTGGACTTACCGGCTGTGCTGCCAGCGGACGCTTGTGCGGTGCTGGATTGCTTGACGCATTACCTGTAGATGATACGAGTTTCGGCGCTGCCACCGCTGCCGGACGCTCATGCGGCTGTGTCTCTGTACTGTGTACCGGGCTGACAGGGCGCTCCTGCTGTGGCGGGGCAGGCTGTTTTGCCGCTGTCCGCTGCCCTTCCTCCTGCACCGGCTTTGCCGCTGGAGCTGCTACGGCCGGTCTTGCGTGTATGGACGGCTGCTCTGCCGGTTTCATATCTTTCCTATCTGAATTATCATGGTTGTGAGAAACCGGGACTGCCATCAGGCGCGCATTGCTCTCTGCCGCCCTGTGCGCACTGTCCGGCGCTGCACTATCCGAATCTGCTGCCTGCCGCGACACATCCGTTTCGTACTGTCCGGATACTTGTCGCGTTGCGCCAAGCAGATAAACCGCAGGGGCATCCGGTCTGCGGTTCTCTGCATCAGCCGAAACGGCTTTATCCGCATAGCCCTCTGCATGGGATACCCCACCAGACGTAATCTCCTTTGCAGATGTTTCCGGCAAACCGTGTACCGCCCCTGCCTGTGACGCACCGTTGTCTGTGCTGTTTGGCCGGTTGCTGCGGTACCGATAGGCGCCGCCTGCCGCACCTGCGCTATTGCCCGAATAATTACTTTGCGTGCCGCCATTGTTCGGCCTGTTGGCTGCTGTCGCGCGCATCGTCCGGTTGAGCCTGTGAAGCTGGTGATGCAGGAACATCCGCGGGCGGTGCATGATATACCGGCCCATACCGCGCGCGCCGTCGTCATGCAGGGAAAACATGCTGAGCAGGTCACCCAGCTTGAAATAAATCCCCGCGAACACGACCACCTGCAAAAACGCAATGATAAAGAACGGATAGCCGCTGGAAATACGGTACAGCATGGTAGAAATGCTGAAAGCCACCGTGATAACCAGCGTGATACCCGCCCGCGCCAAGATCGTATTGAACAGCTTGATTACCGCACGCCTGCTGCTGCCCTCGAACGTCGGCACCATACTTAGCACGAACGATACCGGCAGGAACATGGCATAGATGATGAAAAGCACCTGCGAGAAGATCATCATGCCGGTAAGCAGGAACACGAACACCGAAATGCCGATATTAAACAGGAACAGGAAAAACACCGTGCCAAGCCGGTTCACTGTTTTCGTGACCGTGAGGTTGGTGTTCCCGTTGTCCTCGATCTCGGCTTTGACTGCGTTTTCCCGATCTTCGCCGTTGTTCCCGCTGGGGCTGGCGGAAAGCAGGCTTTCAACACGGTCTGCGCCGATCGCATCCGTGTCCGTATCGCCAAATTGCAGCAGCAGCCAAGGCTGCTTTACCTGGATGGAAAACAGGCTGTCCCGAATGAGCGCAACACTGTTCCCGCCGCTGCTGTCCGCGTCCGGCAGGACGATCTTCGTCCCAACCGAAAGGCTCGCTGTGCTGACGTCCTCGGAAAACTCGTTCAGGCGCTTCACACAGTCCGGCGCGTAGGCAATCAGCGCACCGGACAGCACGAAGATCAGCACCATGTTCATCACCGCACGCATGGCCTTTGTCGTTTCCCTTTTTATCAGCCCGACATAGGCCACATACGCGCCTACGATCAGGATAATCAGCAGCAGGAAGCCTGCATAAAACCCATCCGCAGAAAGCCCGCTGGGCGAAATACCTGCGATAGACTGGATGTTCCGGCCGATCTCGTCCGCCGCATCCGAAATAAAATCCAGCCCATAGGCTTCCTGCACCAGATAGCCGGATGCGTTGGAAAGATACAGGTTGATCGTCCAGATAAAATTCGTGATGCAGTACAGGCCGTACATGACCTGTTTGCCGATGCCGTCTATCCAGTTCCACGGCAGCCAATCCCACCCGTTGTCAACGTAGAAGTCAAGCTGGTAGTTTTCCAGCGGGTAGCGGCTGTACTCGTGCGCCACATCCACCGTATCATCCACCAGCCCAACCGCGCCCGCAGACGGGCAGAACGCCAGAAACAGCAAAACGGCAATCACAAGGATACAAGCACCTGTGACTGCCGTCTTTTTGAACAAAGCTGTATTCACTTTTTTGTGCGTCATGCTACCACCTCGGCTTTCAGCGGCGGTCTGGTATCAAAGCCATGCAGCAAATCGGCAAAGACCGGATGAAACTGCACGACGCCTACATGCCCGTATAAGTCCTGCATCAGGCATTGGCCGTTTTCGAGGTTCCGCAGCCGCTTCTGGTTGTTTTCGTCCTCAGGGTCAAGGCCGAAAAACTCCAAGGTCTTTTTGATCTCAACTATATCCGTACTACGGAACGCGAATTTCAGGCCAATGTTGTTTTTCAGACTTTCGTCCGCGAGGTCTGCCGCGTTCTGCGTCACAAAGTAAACCGCCGCGTTCATGGCGCGGCCTGCGCGCACCAGCTTGTTTGCCAGCGTCTTGCCCTGCGCGACGTTCAGGAACGACCATGCTTCATCCAAATCCACGATCTTGAACACGCTCCTGTCCGTATGGATGAAATCCAGCGCAAAGGTGCTGATGACAATGAGCATGGCGACGGACAAAAGCTCCATCGTCGTATATTCCTCAAACGAAGTACCCTTATCCGGCAGCACCAGATCGGCCACCTGCACGATATTGAGCTGCTTTTCAAGGCTGATAGACTTTTTGATGTTCCCATCCGAGAACAGCAGGTGCGCGAAATCATAGTCCGTGAAGCTCTCAATGTGGTCTGCGATCGCCGTTGCCGCCGCATTGTTTTCCTTGCGGATTTCTTCTATCACACAGAGCAGGCCGCGCCGCTTGCTGTTCGTGACCGTGCGCACCGCCCGCCGCAGGATGGGGAACCGCTCGCCGTCCCGCGAGGAAATGCCGGTTAAAAACGTGAGGATATCTATCGCAAGGCTTTCCGCGTCCTTGGGGCGGCGCATGATGACATAGGGGTCCAACATACCGCGGTTGCGCTCGTCCGAGGTCAGGTTGACAATATTGATCTCGTCCGCGATCTCAGGGAAGTCACGCTTCCAGTTCCCGCGCTCGGCTTTCGGGTCTACGATGAGCGCCCGCGCGCCGTACAGTACCGCATAATACACCAGCAGGTTATTGGCAAAGCTCTTGCCGCCGCCGAGCGAGCCGAGGAACGCCGCAGACAGCGCGTTTGTGACCGAGCCCTTGACGCCCTGGCTGGCCAGCGCGGGCTGCAAATACACATTCCGTCCGGTATCCACACCATAGGCGAGATAGATACCGTCCTTTTCACCGAGCATCTGCGCCGCGCCGAAGCCGAGGCCCGCAAGGAAATCGCTTGTCACATACTGGATATAGTCGTTCATGTACCGCTTACTTGCCGGGATAAACTCATGGTGCAGGCCGATCATATCGCCCACCGGACGCACCAGCTTGACGTTCATATCATCGTAGAAATCCCGTACTGCATTGCACCGGCGTTTGAGTTCTTCCTCGTCCGGCGCGGTGACGCGCACCACATAGGACAGCTTGTACATGGCTTCCTTGCTTTGCCCCAGCTCGGTTTCCAGCTCATTCACACTGTCCAGTGCTTCCGCGACCGATGTGCTGGTCTCGTCCCCGCTCTC
>DXDO01000153.1 GCA_019115425.1 Candidatus Agathobaculum merdigallinarum
TTTCAAGTTTCCAACCAACGTGAAGGAGGGTACCACATGATCGAAATCGAAAAGCCGCGTATTGACTGTGAACAGCTCGCCGAGGACGGCTCCTACGGCAAATTTGTTGTTGAGCCGCTCGAGCGTGGCTATGGCACCACTTTGGGCAACTCCCTGCGCCGCATCCTGCTGTCCTCGCTACCGGGTACGGCGGCGTCCAGCATCAAGATCGCCGGTGTGCAGCATGAGTTCTCCACCATCCCGGGCGTCAAGGAAGACGTGACCGAGATCGTGCTGAACATCAAGGGCATCATCGCCAAGCTGCACTGCGACGGCCCCAAGACGGTCTACATCGAGGCCGCGGGCGAGGGTGAGGTCAAGGCTGGTGACATCCACGCGGACGGCGAGGTCGAGATCCTCAATCCCGACCTGCACATCGCCACCCTGATGAGCGATGCGCGCCTGTCCATGGAGATCACGCTGACTTCGGGCCGCGGCTATGTCCCGGCAGAGAAGAACAAGCAGCACCAGACCTCCATCGGGGTCATTCCGGTGGATTCGATCTACACGCCGGTCTACAAGGTCAACTACACGGTGGAAAACACCCGTGTCCGCGACCTGACCGACTATGACAAACTCACGCTCGAGGTTTGGACCGATGGCACCATCACCGCGCGCGACGCGGTTTCGCTCGGCGCGAAGGTGCTTCGTGACCACCTTGACCTGTTCGTTGACCTTTCCGAGGAAATCGGCTCCAAGTCCACTGTTGTTGAAAAGGCTGAAGCGCAGCACGATAAGGTGCTTGAGATGACCATTGAGGAGCTCGACTTCTCCGTGCGTTCATTCAACTGCCTCAAGCGCGCCGGCATCAACACGGTGGAGGATCTGATCAACACGTCTGAGGAGGATATGATGAAGGTCCGCAACCTGGGTCGCAAATCCCTCGAGGAGGTTATCGGCAAGCTGGAGGCCATGGGCCTGTCGCTTGCCAAATCGGACGAATAATCAGCGCGTTTCCGCCTGATCATTCTGTGATGGAACACCGCGGCGGCACGAATGCCGCGCCGCCGCTTTCACTTTATTTTGGAGGTAAACACGAATGGCTAACAATCGCAAGCTCGGCCGTCCTACCGACCACCGTATGGCCATGCTGCGTGCGATGGTGACCTATCTGCTGGAGAACGGCAGAATCGAGACCACCCTTGCCCGCGCCAAGGAAGTCGGCCCGCTGACTGAGAAGATGATTACCCTCGGCAAGAAGAACACTCTGGCTTCCCGCCGTCAGGCGATGGCTTTTGTCACCAAGGAAGCTGTTGTGGCGAAGCTGTTCTCTGAGATCGCGCCGGAGTATGCAAGCCGTAACGGCGGCTACACCCGCATCATCAAGACCGGCCCGCGCCGCGGCGACGCTGCCGAAATGGCGATCATCGAGCTGGTTAAGTAAGTTTAACGGCTCACCTGTAAAGGCAAGATGACGCAAAAAGGTTATCCAGTAGCGTGCTTACTGGATAACCTTTTTTATTTTCGCAGACAAGATATTGTATCTTGTCTGCGAGAGGGGAACGCACCGCACGTAAGGCGCGGATGCGTCCCGAGCGCGATATTTGCGCGCCGCAGGCGGCACACAAAATCGCTTTCCTGTATAAAAACGCGGGTAGATGCCCTGCGTTTTTATGAAAAAGACCGCTTCGGCGGTCATTTTCTATTTCATGGGCCGCGGGGCGGCCTTTTTTCATATTTGATGCGGCGCAAAGGTACAAATGGGACGATTTGGCTTTACTTTGCCGGTGCGCTGTGCTATGCTGGGGACAGAAAGGGGAACATGCATGGATTGGAATTTCGGATGGCTGCACTTTGGAGCGGCGGCGTTTGTGCTGGTCATTATCAATCTAATCCGCGTCTGCACGGGGAAAACAAAAGGCTGGCAGGCATTGCTGCTGGCGAGCCTTTCATGCGGGGCGGCAGCCATTTTGTCAGGATACCGCATGGTCGGTAATTGGGCGCTGCACGGCGACATGGCCGCCATACAGGATGTGATCCCGACGATGACAAAAATCTATACGATCGCCCTGCTGATCGGGATCGTTCTCAATCTGCTTGTTCTGGCTGCGGCGCGGCTTAAGGAAAAAGAGTAGAAATATCGGCGGAGCCGCGCGGAAAGAATCTACGGGTTTTGCAGAAAATCGCTTTTTCTATTGGAAAAACCCTTGCATTATAGAAAAAAACGTGATATACTAACAGCGTTCAGTAAGAAGTAACCGTAAGGAGTGGCGAAAGCCACTCCTTACGCTTTGCTTAGAGGATTTTTTGTAAGGAGGGACGGTTTTGCAGGCAAAGCAGATCGTCGCCCGCGTGGAAGAGCTGGTAAAGCCTCTGTGCGAGCAGGCCGGCGTTTCTCTGTGGGACGTGGAATTTGAAAAAGAAGGCGGGCAGTATATGCTGACCGTGACCGTTGACAGCCCAGAGGGCGTATTCATCGAGCAGTGCGAGCAGGTGTCCCGCGCGCTCGACCCCATGCTGGATGCAAAGGAGTTCGACGATATGCCGTCCTATACCTTGTGCGTATCCTCGGCGGGGCTGGCGCGCCGGCTCAAAAAGCCCGAGCATTTTGCGGCGTTCCTCGGTCACACGGTCGAGGTCGGCTTCTATAAGCCGGTAAACGGCGCAAAGCAGATCGAAGGCACGCTCGTTGCCTACGACAACGGCTGTGTCACGCTGGAAACCGGCGGGCAGCAGACCATATACGAACCCAAAGATATTGCCGCGGTACGTCTCGCGGTCGAGATATAAGAAGGAGCTGGATTGGAAAAAATGGTTAACGCAGAATTCTTTGACGCGCTGGAGCAGTTGGAAAAGGAGAAAGGCATACCGGTCGATTACATGCTCGACCGCGTCGGCCAGGCGCTGATCACCGCTTATAAGCGCGATAACGACGGCATGACTGACAACGTGTTTGTCGAGCCGGACCGCGACAAGAAAACCATCCGCATGTATGTGCGCAAGACCGTTGTCCGCGCGGAGGACCTTTACGAGCCCTATGAGGAGATCACGCTCGAGGAAGCGGCGGAGTACAAGAACAACCCCATGGTCGGCGATATTATCGACATCGATATCCCGACCAAGTCGTTCGGCCGCATCGCGGCGCAGACCGCTAAGCAGGTCATTATTCAAGGCATCCGCGAGGCGGAGCGCGGCATGGTGATCTCGGAGTTTGAAAGCAAGGAGCACGAGATCCTCACCGGCGTGATCGCTCGCATCGACCCGCGCTCGGGCAATGCGTATCTGGATGTGGTTTCGGGCGGCGAGAAGAGCGAGGCTGTGCTGGCCGCCGCCGAGCAGGTGCGCGGCGAGCAGCTTGTCGAGGGCCAGCGGCTCAAGGTCTACCTGATCGAGGTGCGCCGCGGCACGCGCGGCCCGCAGGTCGTGGTATCGCGCACGCATCCCGGCCTTGTCAAGCGTTTGTTTGAGCTTGAAGTGCCGGAAATTCACTCGGGCGTAGTCGAGGTGAAGTCCATTGCGCGCGAGGCGGGCAACCGCACCAAGATCGCGGTCACCTCGCACGACGAAAACGTCGATCCGATCGGCGCCTGCGTCGGTACGCGCGGCGCGCGTGTAGCCAACATCACGGGCGAGCTGAACGGCGAAAAGATCGACATCATCAAGTGGAACGAGGACACCGCGCAGTTTGTCTCCGCGGCGCTCGCCCCGGCGGATGTCATCTCCGCGACCATGCAGGCGGACAATAAGTCCTGCCGCGTGATCGTGCCGGACGACCAGCTTTCGCTTGCCATCGGCAAGGAGGGCCAGAACGCCCGCCTCGCCGCCAAGCTGACCGGCTGCAAGATCGACATCGCGCCGGAATCCCAGGGCGCGTGATGAAGGGGGCGGCAGTATGGCGCAAAAGAAGATCCCCATGCGGCAATGCCTCGGCTGCCGCGAAATGTTTCCCAAGCGGGAGCTGATCCGCGTGGTGCGTTCGCCCGAGGGCGAGATCAGCCTTGATTTCAAGGGCAAGGCGCCCGGCCGCGGCGCATATTTGTGCGGCAGGCCGGAATGCCTGAAAAAGGCGCGCAAGAGCCGCGCGATCGAACGGGCGCTGTCGGTCGCGGTGCCCGAGGAAGTGTACGACCAGCTGGAGCGTCAGATGGAACAGGAGGGTGCGCATGGCGAATGATCCGTTCCTCGGCATGCTGGGGCTGGCGCGGCGCGCGGGCAAGCTCGCCTTTGGTGACGAGCTGGTGCGCGAGATGTGTCTGGATAAAAAGGCGCGCGCGGTGTTCACCGCTGCCGATGCAGGCGCAAGCACTGCAAAAAAGGCTGCGTTTTATGCACAGAGCGCGAACGCGCCGCTTATTTCCCTGCCGTATGGAAAAGACGAACTGGGTATGGCGATTGGGAAAAACGGCTGCGCCGTCTGCGCAGTGAGCGACATCGGCATAGCGGCGGCGGCGCTGCAAAAGCTTGCGGCAATGCGCAGCGAATACGCAGATGTGGCCGTGCAGCTGGCCGAGAAGAATACGCGCATCCAGTCCCGCAAGGGAAAAAAGAAGCGCAGGGATAAAGGTGCGGAGGCCGAAACGCCGCGCAGGCCATCGGAAACCGGCCGCGCAGGCAGCAGGCAGCGCCCCAGCGCATCCCACCGGATGGGGGACAAGAACAAACCGGTGCACGGCGCGGCACGCCGCGCGGACAAAACCGCCCGTTTATCCCGCAAACACAGCGACACCCCGCGCGCGAAGCGCGCATTAGATAGAAAATCCCCGCGCAGCAAAGCGAAGCGGTGATTTTCACCCGACTCGATTGAAGGTGCGCTTTCGATCGAAATTCTTTGAAGGAGGAGTTGCCCATGGCAATAGAGAATAAATACCGTGTGCACGAGGTCGCGAAAGACTTCGGCACCTCGACCAAGGAGATCACGGAGATCCTGACCGAATACTGCACCACCCCAAAGAACCATATGCAGGTGCTTGGGGATGAGGAGCTGTCCGTCATTTTTGAATACATGACCCAGCACCATCAGGTGAACAATATGGAGGAAACGCTGAACGCACAGATGGTGTCCCGCCAGAGCGCCCAGCCGGAGCAAGCAGGCAAGCCCGCCGCGCCGGCGCCCGCGCAGAAGGAGAGCAAGCCCGCAGAAGCTGCGAAGCAGCCGGCGGAGGAAAAACCGGCTCAGCCGGTACAGAGCAAGGTCAAGCAGGTACACCGTATCGATACCCGCGGCACGGGCGATGTCAACCTTGCCAAGTATGACGACCATGTCGATAAGCTGGTTGACGCCAAGGCGGAACGCATGGAGTCGCGCGGTCAGAAAAAGCAGAAGCTGACCAAGAAGTCGGATCAGCGCTCCAAGCCGTTCGGCAACAAGCGCCGTCAGGAGGAGCAGGAGAAGATGAAGCGCCTCCAGCGCCAGCAGCAGATGGCCGCCTTGAAGAAGATTCCGGTCAAGGTCATGATTCCGGATGAGATTTCGGTCGGCGAGCTGGCTTCGCGCATGAAGCGCACGGCGGCGGATGTCATCAAGGGCCTGATCAAGCTGGGCGTGATGGCGTCGGTTTCCGAGATCATCGACTTTGACACCGCAGCGATCGTCGCGGAGGAAATGGGCTGCAAGGTGGAGAAGGAAGTCCACGTTACCATCGAGGAGCGGCTGTTTGACGAGCGCGAGGACCGCGAGGAGGATCTTGTGCCGCGCGATCCGGTCGTTGTCGTTATGGGTCACGTTGACCACGGCAAGACTTCGCTGCTCGATGCGATCCGCAAGACCAAGGTGACCGAGGGCGAGGCCGGCGGCATCACCCAGCACATCGGCGCGTACCGCGTTGCGGTGGGCGGCAAGCCGATCACCTTCCTGGATACCCCGGGCCATGCGGCGTTCACCTCCATGCGTGCGCGCGGCGCACAGGTGACCGACATCGCGATTCTGGTCGTTGCGGCGGACGACGGCGTCATGCCGCAGACCATCGAGGCGATCAACCACGCGAAAGCGGCGAATGTGCCGATCATCGTGGCGGTCAACAAGATCGACAAGCCGGGCGCGAACCCCGACCGCGTGCTCCAGCAGCTGACCGAGTACGAGATTGTACCCGAGGAGTGGGGCGGCGACACCATTGTCTGCCAGATCTCTGCGAAGTTCGGCCAGGGCATCGAGAACCTGCTCGAAATGGTGCTGCTGACCGCCGAGGTCGCGGATCTCAAGGCCAACCCGAACCGCAAGGCGCACGGCACGGTCATCGAGGCCAAGCTGGATAAGGGCCGCGGACCGGTTGCGACCCTGCTCGTACAGAATGGTACGCTGCACGTCGGCGATACCGTTATCGCGGGCACGGCGGTCGGCCGCGTGCGCGCTATGACCAACGACGACGGCAGGAGAATTCAGGAGGCCGGCCCGTCCGTGCCGGTTGAGATCATCGGTCTGGCCGAGGTGCCGGGCGCGGGCGACATCTTCGACGCGGTAGACGACGAAAAGATGGCGCGCGAGCTGGTCGAGCAGCGCAAGGATAAGGAAAAGGAAGAGCGCAACAAGCAGTTCCATAAGGTCACGCTCGACAACCTGTTTGCCTCCATCCAGGAAGGCGAGATGAAGGAACTCAACATCATCGTCAAGGCGGACGTACAGGGCTCGGTCGAGGCGCTGCGCGCGTCGCTCGAGAAGCTCTCGAACGACGAGGTGCGCGTCAAGGTTATCCACGGCGCGGTCGGCGCGATCAACGAGTCCGACGTTATGCTCGCTTCCGCTTCGGGCGCGATCATCGTCGGCTTCAACGTGCGCCCGGACCGCACGGCGACCGACTCCGCGCACCAGCAGGGCGTGGATATGCGCATGTACCGCGTCATCTACGACTGCATTGAAGAGATGGAGCAGGCCATGAAGGGTATGCTCGAGCCCAAGTTCAAGGAAGTCGTGCTCGGCCACGCCGAGGTGCGCCAGGTGTTCAAGATCACGGGCGCGGGCGCTGTCGCGGGCTGCTATGTGCAGGACGGCAAGATTCAGCGCAACGCCGAGGTGCGCGTTGTGCGTGACGGCATCGTGTTCCACGAGGGCCACCTCAACACCCTCAAGCGCTTCAAGGACGACGTCAAGGAAGTTGCTTCCGGGTATGAATGCGGCATGAGCATCGAAAACTATAACGACATCAAGGAGCAGGATATCATCGAGTGCTTCGTGATGGAGGAAGTAAAGCAATAAGAGAATTGAAAATGGACGATGGAGAATGGAGAATGAGATGCACTTCTCAGCTTCATTTTCCATTTTCCATTCTACATTCTTCATTTTTCCACCCATCCTCAAATAAAGGAGGACGTTACACCTATGTCTACACGAATCGACCGGATTTCGGAAGAAGTGATGAAGGCGCTGGCGGAAGCCATGCGCTCGGTCAAGGACCCGCGCGTGCAGAACGGGCTGGTCTCGGTCGTGCACTGCGAGGTCACGAACGACCTGCGCTATGCCAAGTGCTATATTTCCGTGCTCGGCAGCGAGCAGCAGGCCAAAGAGGTTATGAAGGGCCTCAAGTCCGCTGCGGGCTGGCTGCGGCGCGAGGTCGGCCACAAGGTGCAGCTGCG
>DXDO01000154.1 GCA_019115425.1 Candidatus Agathobaculum merdigallinarum
GTCGATCTTGGTGTACATATCGGCTACCATCCACTGCAGGCCCTGGAACTTGTCCAGCGTCTTGCCGAACTGAACGCGCTCCTTCATGTACTGGATCGCTTTGTCCAGTGCGCCCTGGGCGATGCCGAGCGCCTGGGAAGCGATGCCGATACGGCCGCCGTCCAGCGTCATCATCGCGATCTTGAAGCCGCCGTTCTCCTTGCCCAGCAGACGGTCTGCCGGCAGATGAACGTCCTCAAAGATCAGCTCAGCGGTCTGGGAACCACGGATACCCATCTTATGCTCGATCTTGCCGATCGAGAAGCCCGGGTCGTTCTTATCAACGATGAAGGCGGAAATGCCCTTGTTGCCCTTGGACTTGTCGGTCATCGCGAATACAACGTAGGTATCCGCACGGCCGCCGCCGGTAATGAACACCTTGGTGCCGTTGAGGATATAGGAGCCGTCCTCCTGCTTGGCGGCAATAGTCTGCTGCGCAGCGGAGTCCGTGCCCGCGTTAGGCTCGGTCAGGCCGAACGCACCGATCTTCGCGCCTTCATGGGGCTCGATCAGCGGGCGCAGCCACTTTTCCTTCTGCTCCTCGGTGCCGAACGCGTAAATCGGCCAGGCACCCAGCGTGCCGTGAGCGGACATAATGCCGCCGGTGGTCGCGCAGACGCGGCTCATCTCTTCGATCGCGATCGAGTAGCATACGTAGTTGCCGCCGGAGCCGCCGACTTCCTTCGGGAACTGAATGCCCATCAGGCCGTACTTCATCAGCTTCTGGACGGTCTCTTCCGGATAGCGCTCCTGCTCGTCGATCTCTGCTGCAAGCGGCTCTACTTCGTTGAGCGCGAACTCACGGCACATTTTCTGGAACAGTGCTTCTTCTTTTGTAAGCCTAAAATCCATGCCATATACCTCCCAAAAAAAATTCTCGGGTGTACATAAAAGCACAGCGCCGGACGCCCATGGGCCCGAGCGCCGTGCCAAATGTCGACACCCTACTTTGGAGCATGTCTACTTCTATTATACTGTTTGCCGGAAATATGTCAAGGATTTAACAGACTTTTGCCCCAGAATTTCCGACCACTTTTTTCTATCGTCCGCCCCTACTTTTTACACTGCGTGAAATCCCCGCGCTTCACTCCGATTTGTAATCATCCCGCCCGTTGCCGACACATATTACACGCGCCGCGTGCATAAAAATCAGGGAAGGCCAACATGATGAAGGAGGAAAAAGCCTATGTGTGGAATCGGCGGGTTTGTCGATTATGAGCGCGACGCAAGGCGGTTTGGGCCGGTCGCGCAGCGGATGAAGCGCACGCTCACCCCGCGCGGTCCGGACGCGGAGGGCGAATACCATGATCTGGACGCACTGCTCGTCCACCGCCGCCTGATCGTCATCGATCCGGACGGGGGCAAACAGCCCATGTATTCACCAGATGGTAATACTGTTCTTGTTTACAACGGAGAGTTATATAACACTGAGGATATCCGCCGCGACCTCGTTCTGCGCGGCCACCGTTTCACCGGCCACTCGGATACCGAGGTGCTGCTGCACGCCTTTTTGGAATGGGGAACGGACGCATTCCCCCGCCTCAACGGCATTTTCGCCTTTGCCATCTGGCAAAAGGCCGAGCGGCGGCTGACCCTGTGCCGCGACCGGCTGGGCGTCAAGCCGCTGTTCTTCGCACAGACAGGCGGCGGGCTGGTATTTGGCTCGACCATCGGCACCGTTCTGTGCCATCCGGAGGTCGAACCGGAAATCGACGCGGACGGACTGCGCGCCCTGCTGCTGCTCGGCCCCGCGCGGCCGCCCGCCTCCGGTGTATTCCGCCGGATTGAGTCCCTGCTTCCCGGGCACTATGCCATCCTTACGCCCGAACACTACACCGACGAGGCGTACTGGAAGCTGGAAGCGCACGAGCATCCGGATGATCTGGATGCGACCATTGCACATACGCGCGAACTGATCTGTGACGCGGCGCAGCGGCAGCTTGTGTCCGACGTACCGCTGTCCTGCTTCCTGTCCGGCGGGCTGGACTCCTCCATCCTGTCCGTGCTCGCCGCGAAGGACTATGCCGCGCGCGGCGAGACGCTGCACACCTGGTCGGTGGACTATCGCGACAACGAAAAATACTTTACCAAAAGTAGTTTTCAGCCAAATAGTGACAATCAGTATATTCAGATGATGGTGAACGCCCTGAAAACCGAGCACCACAATGTTGTCATCGAGCCGGAAGCGCTGTGCGCCGCGCTGCTGCCTGCCACCGACGCACGCGACCTGCCCGGCATGGCGGATGTGGACTCCTCGCTGCTGCTGTTCTGCGCGGAGGTGAAAAAAGGCGCGACCGTATGCCTGTCCGGCGAGTGCGCCGACGAGCTGTTCGGCGGCTACCCATGGTATCATCGGGAGGAGATTTTATTCGAGGACACCTTCCCCTGGTCGCGCTCGGTCGATCTGCGGCTCGGCCTGCTCGCACCGGATGTGGTGCGGGACGGCGCAGAATTTGTCCGCGAACACTACCTTGATACCTGCCGCCGCGCGGAAAAGCTGCCTTCGGACAGCAAAAAGGACGCGCGGATGCGCGAAATGTTCGTGCTCAATCTGGACTGGTTTATGGCGACCCTGCTCGAGCGCCGCGCAGCGAAAGGATACCGCCATGGCTGACCGGAACGCACCGCTCGTTGTGACCTGCCGCTGCGCCTCAGAACATACACCATCCGAGGTCAAAGCCGCGCTTTTGGAGGCATGGCGGTATATCCGAAAGGAGATGGAGCAAGCTGACTGCGATCTACGCCCGCCAGTCGGTTGACCGGCCGGACAGCATCTCGATCGACACCCAGATCGAGCGCTGCAGGCGAAGCCTGACGATCGACGAGCTGGACACCTGCCGTATCTATGCCGACCGCGGCTTTTCCGGCAAAAACACCGACCGCCCCGCCTTCCAGCGCCTGCTCGTGGATATCCGCGCGGGGGTGATCGACCGGATTGCAGTCTATAAACTCGACCGCGTCAGCCGCAGTGTGCACGATTTTACCGGTCTGTGCGCCCTTCTTCATGAAAAGCGGGTCTCGTTTCATTCATGCGAGGACGGGCTGACGCTCGACGACACCCCTGCGGGCACCGCCATGGCGCAGATCATGATGGTGTTCGCCCAGTTCGAGCGCGAGACCATCCAGCGCCGCGTGACCGACAACTATTACGCACGCGCCAAATCCGGCATGTATCTGGGCGGCCGGCCGCCGTTTGGTTTCCGGCAGGGCGAAACCCATATCGACGGCCGCAAAACCGCCTGCTATGTGCCTGACACAGTACAGGCCGCAACCGTCTGCGCGCTGTATGAGCGTTATCTTGAGCCGGATGGGTCGCTCGGCACGCTCATGCGCTGGCTGAACGATGAAAAACGTCTGCCCGCGCCGCGCGGCGGCGCATGGGGCACCGTGCAGCTCGGCCGGCTGCTGCGCAATCCCGCATATGTCCGCGCGGACGCAGCAGTGTACCGCTATCTGCGGCAGAAAGGCGCGCAGCCGACCGATCCCGCCGCGCGGTATGACAGCACGCATGGCTGTTACTTATACGCCAGCCGTGCCGGACGCACACAGAGCAAGTTCTCCGATCTTTCCGGCGCACTCCTCACGCTTGCACCGCACGATGGGCTGGTGGACGCGGAGGTCTGGCTGCGCGCGCAGCATAAGCTGGACGCGTGCCGCGCCCTCAAGGGCACCGGACGCGGCACGCACTCCTGGCTGTCCGGTATCATGCGGTGCGCGCAATGCGGCTATGCGCTCACCGTGGTCGCAAAGCCCGGCAGCGCTCTGCATTACATCAACTGCGGCGGCCGGAAAAAGGGCAGGTCGGTCTGTCCCGGGCGCACGCGCACCACAACGCTGGAGGAGATCGAGGCCGCGGTCGCGCCTGCGCTGCTGGAGCATCTGCGCCGTCTGGCCGCTGTGCCCGTTCCCCTCCCTGACGGACAGCGCGCCGCACGCAACCGGCTGGAAATGCGCATCGCCGCAGCCGAGCAGGCGCGCGACCGGCTCGCGCACAACCTCGCGCGGATCGAACAGGACGACGTGATCGCCCTGCTCGCCCAGCAGCTGCACGAGCAGCAGGCCGAGCTCGACCGGCTCAGCCGCGAAAAGGCCGCGCTTGCCATCCCTTCCGCGGACACCGGCGCGGAATACGACGCCCTGCTGCGCGCGTGGCCGCGTCTGTCCATCGGGCATAAAAAGCTGATCGCCCGCGCCGCGCTCAAGTGCGTGCTCGTCGGAGACGGCACGGTCGAGATCGTATTTCGTACTTCTCTGAACAAAGAACCGGACGGAAGCCAATAGCTTCCGTCCGGTTCTTTATGTTATGCGGTTTCCTCCAGCATCGCGCACAGTGCGCGCCGCACCTTGTCCAGATCCGGATCGCACAGCAGCGGCAGTGTCTCCGCCAGCCGCTCGGGTGCAAAATCCCACCAGCGCACGCGCAGCAGCAGGTCGATCATCTCGTCGTCGAACCGTTTTTTCAGAAAGCGCGCCGGATTGCCGCCGACCACGCTGTACGGCTCCACGTCCTTAGTCACGACCGAGTACGCCGCCACGATTGCGCCGTCGCCGATTTTCACGCCCGGCATGATCACGCTTTCGCGGCCGATCCACACGTCGTTGCCAATGATGGTATCGCCCTTGCGCGGCAGCTCGGAAAGATGGTCGGGCGTATTGCGCTCCCACGCGCCGCCGAACACATGGAAGGGGTAGGTGGTCACGCTGTGCAGCCGGTGGTTTGCCGGCCCCATGATGAACTTAGCGCCGCTCGCGATCTGGCAGAACCTGCCGATCACCAGCTTGTCCCCGAATTCCGGCCAGTTGAACAGCACATTGTTGCGCTCAAAGCCCGTGGGGTCATCCGCGTCGTCGTAATAGGTGTAGTCGCCCACGAAGATGTTCGGGGCGGTGATCACGTTTTTGATAAAGCATGAGGTCTTGTATTCATTCGGAAAAACCTCGTTCGGATTGGGAAAATCGTGCATTTTGTCCTCCTTATGGTCTTTGGATATCACCTCCGTGCAGATTTTCCCATGCAGCAGCGACCGCCCGCTTTTTCCTCAGTTCCTTCATCGTTTCCGCTTCCTTTATCTATTGCACGCTATCGCGCGTGTCGATGTCATATAGTTCCCGCTCGTTTGCCGCCTGTACGGTCACGCAGTCCGGCCGCCGGAGCAGCGCCCTGCCGCCTTCGTCGCCGCGCAGCGCACGCAGCGCGGGGGCGAACTCGGCTGCAAACATCGTCGGGTTGCCCCGCCGCTCGCCAAAGCAGACGCGCGCACACGGCACCCCGGGCGCGGCCGCGTCCAGCAGCCTTGCAACGGTATCCGCCGTCAGATATGGCTGGTCCGCCACCACGGACACGATAAAGTCTCCCTCGCGCAGGTCAAGCGCATCCAGCCCCGCGCGAACCGTATAGGACTGCCCTCTCTCGCTGTCCGTGCCGTACACCGCACGCGCGCCGCACGCCCGCGCGCCGTCCAGCACCTCGTCATACCGCGAGACCACGGTCAGCGTGCAGTCATTCCGCGCTTTCACCAGCCCCGCCAGCATGTCCAGTCCGTGGCGGTAAAGCGGCTTGCCGTCAAGCTCATGCAGCAGCTTGTTTTCTCCAAAGCGGCGGCTGCTCCCCGCCGCAAGATACAGGATATGCTTCATTCCTGTCCCTTCCGGATGCCCCTGAGCACCTTTTCCGGCGTGATGGGCAGTTCGCGGTGCCAAACGCCGGTCGCGTGCGCGATGGCGTGTGCGATCGCGGGCGAGGGCGTGTTGATGACGATCTCTCCGATCGACTTTGCGCCGAACGGCCCGCTCTGCTCATAGCTGGACTCGAACTCGACGCGCAGCTTTCCCATATCCAGACGGGTCGGGATCTTATACTGCATAAATGAATTTTCCACAATGCGGCCGGTCGGCTCATAGGTCACGTCCTCAAACAGCGCCATGCCGATGCCCTGCACAATGCCGCCCTCGGTCTGCACGCGGGCGAGGTTCGGATTGACCGGCGTGCCGCAGTCCACGACCGCCGCATAATCCAGCACGTCCACCTGTCCAGTCTCGCGATCCAGCTCGATCTCGACCATGCCGACCATGAACGGCGGGGGCGAAATGGGCGAGGAGTGCGAAACGGTCGCCTCCACCGCCGTGCTGTTGCCGCACATGGACTTGGTCGCAATATCGAACAGCGAGACCTCGCCCGTGCCATCGATCCTGCGCACCGCGCGGCCCGCGAATTCCAGCTCGTCCGGCTTGCAGTTCAGCAGATCCGCCGCAACGGCGCAGATGTTCTCTTTCAGCTGCTCGCACGCCTTTTCGACCGCCTTGCCGGTGACGTAGGTGGTGGAGGACGCATACGATCCCGAGTCATAGGGCGATGCGTCCGAATCCGCGCCGAACACCGCGATATCCTCCAACGAGCAGTCCAGGCACTCGGCTGCCATCTGGGCAAGGATCGTATCGCAGCCCGTTCCCATGTCCGCCGCGCCGATCATCAGGTTGTAAAAGCCCTCGTCGCTCAGCTTGATGGTCGCGGAACCGACGTCCACGCCCGAAATGCCCGAGCCCTGCATGGCCATCGCCACGCCCGCCGTGCGCACCTTGCCGTTTCCCATATCGCGCACAGGATACTTTTCGTCCCAGCCGAAGATCTCCTTACAGCGCTCCATGCAGCGGTCGAGCGCACAGGCGTCCGCCTGCTCATTGTAGTACGCGGTCATAACCTGTCCTTCGCGCACCATATTTTTTTCGCGGATGGCGACAGGGTCGATCCCCAGCCGGTCCGCCAGCTCGCTGACCGCGCTCTCGACCGCAAAAATGCCCTGCGTCGCGCCGTAACCGCGGTACGCGCCCGCGGCCTGCATATTGGTATATACCACGTCGTAGGCGAACCGGAACGCCTCGAGGTTGCCGGTGTACAGCGGGATGGACTTATGGCCGGACAGGCCGACCGTGGTCGGGCCGTGCTCGCCGAACGCGCCCGTGTTGGACAGGGTGTACACGTCGATCGCGCGGATGACGCCGTCCCTGTTCGCGCCAACGCGCACATGCACTTCCATCTCATGGCGCGGCGAGCCTGCGATCTGGCACTCCTCGCGGGTGTAAATCATCTTGGCAGGCTTGCCGGTCTTCCAGGTCACAAGCGCGGGGTACACCTCGGCCACGACCGTCTGCTTCGCGCCGAAGCCGCCGCCGATGCGCGGCTTTTCGACGTGGATCTTGCTCTTCGGGATGTCCAGCGCGTTCGCGATGATGCGGCGCACATGGAACACGATCTGCGTGGACGAAATGATGTGCAGGCGGCCGTAGTGATCGATCTCAGTGTAGGTGCGGAAGGTTTCCATCATGGCCTGCTGGCAGGCCTTGGTGTGGTAAACATGGTCGACGACCTCGTCGCAGCTTGCCAGCACCGCGTCTACATCTCCGTCGCCGCAGGATTCGCTCGCGCACAGGTTGCGCTGGTTGTCCGCCCCGACTGGGCAGAGCGACCGCCAGCTGTCCTCCGGATGCACGAGGATCTTGTTGTTCTTGGCCGTGTGGATGTCGAGCACCGGCTCGAGCACCTGATATTTCACTTTGATGAGTTTCAGCGCCTTGTCAACCGCTTTTTCGCTCTCGCCCGCGACGATCGCGACCGCGTCGCCCACAAAGCGCACGCGCCGGTCGAGGATCAGCCGGTCGTAGGGAGACGGCTCGGGGAAGGTCTGCCCCGCCATGGTAAACCGCTTCTGCGGCACGTCCTTATAGGTGAACACGCACGCAATCCTCGGCACCTTCATCGCGATATCGGTGTTGATCTCCTCGATGAGCGCATGGGCGTGCGGCGAGCGCAGCACCTTGACCACCAAGCAGTCGTGCGGGGTCACGTCGTCCACATAGGCGGGCTTGCCGAGCAGAAGCTGCATGGCGTCCTTTTTGCGCACCGGCCGGCTGACCACGCGGAATTTGTTCTCGCTCATGCCTGCGCCCCCTTTCTGCTGTCCAAATACGCGCGGATGCCGCGCAGCTGCCCCTCATAGCCCGAGCAGCGGCACAGATTGCCCGCGAGGTAGGCGCGGATCTCGTCGTCCGTCGGGTCGGGATTTTCGCGCAGCAGCGCAATGGTGTTCATCACAAAGCCCGGGTTGCAGAAGCCGCACTGCTCCGCGCCCTGATCCGCGATAAAGCCCACGAAGTCCTCGGCTTCCTCCTGCAGCCCCTCGAGGGTCTGCACATGGTGCCCCGCCGCGCGCGCGGCGAGCACACTGCACGATAAAACAGGCGTGCCGTCCATGAGCACGGTGCACAGGCCGCAGTTTGCGGTCTCGCACCCGCGCTTGACCGAATAGCAGCCGTGGTCGCGCACAAAATCGATCAGCAGCGTGTCCGCGTCGATGGACGCAGTCACCGGTTTGCCGTTGAGCGTCAGTTTAATCTCCATGCCTTATCCCTCCTTCGAAAGCGCGAGCGCCGCGCGGCGCACCAGCACCTTGCAGATCTCGCGGCGGTAGTCCGCGCTCGCGCGCGTATTGCCGCCGAGCGCCACGCGGGAGGCGATATCCTCCGCAAACGCGCGGGCGCTGTCCTCTGTGATGCCCTGCGCGAGCACGCCCCCCTCGTCCGCAAACGCGACCGCGGGCATGGGGCGCGCGCCGATCACGCAGGTGTATGTGCCCTCCCGCTCGCTCAGCGCGCAGGTCAGCACGGGAAAGTCGGTCGAGATGTTGCGCTGGGACTGATAGGCCACCCGCCGCGGCGCCTTGGGCACGGTGACCTGCGTCAGGATGTCGCGCGTGGTGCGCGGCAGCGCAGCGAAATCCGCAAGCGGCATTTCGCCCGCATGGTGCAGCGTGACCGTTGCGTCCAGCGCAAGAAACAGCGTCAGCACGTCCGAAAAGCCGAACCGTCCCCACAGGCTGCCGCCCACGGTTGCGCAGTTGCGGAACTGCACGCCCACAATATGGCGCACCGCCTCTTCCATCGCGCCCCCAGTCAGCGCGGCAAGACCCGCGTGCTGTTCGAGCGCACGCAGGGGGACCATCGCGCCGATACGGTATTCGTTTTCGTCCTCCTCGATCCTGTCCAGCCCAAGGCCGCACAGGTCGATCGCCGTACCCACGTTCCTGTGCTGCATCTTGAGCCACAGCATGCCACCCAGCACCACATTATTCTTTTTCTGACAAAGCGCATACGCTTCGTCAAGGCTCTCCGGCCTGACATATTGCCCGATCGTCAACAAAGCCCATTCCTCCGTTTTCCTTGACAGACGCATCTTATTGATGTGCTTATCATACCATGTAAATACCAGAAATACAATTTTCCCTGCGGTTTTTCGTTATCTTTTTTATAAAATAACGGCTTCCGGACATGAAAAGCGGCTTCCGGCGCGAACTGCTTGCGCCGGAAGCCGTTATCCCGCGAAATACTGGGGGCAGCTTATGCGTTTTCTTCGGTCTTTTCCTTGGGCAGCAGCACATTGAGCACAATGGCCACAAATGCCGCCGGCACAATGCCCGAACCGCCGAAGATCAGCTGCACCAGCTGCGGCAGATCGGCCAGCACCGCGGTGTTGGCGCCGAGGCCGTAACCCAGACCGAGCGCGACCGAAACGATCGTCATGTTTCGCGCAGTCAGCGGCTCCTTGGTGATCAGCTGGATGCCGCTCATGACGATGGACGAGAACATCATGACCGCCGCGCCGCCAAGCACGCTCTCCGGCATGATGGAAACCAGCGCCGCAAGCTTGGGCATCAGGCCACACAGGATGAGGAAGATCGCGCCGCAGGTAAAGGCCACGCGGTTGACGATCTTGGTCATGGTGACCAGACCGACGTTCTGGCTGAACGAGGTGTTCGGCAGCACGCCGAACAGGGCTGCGAACGAGGAGCCCAGGCCGTCGCACACGATGCCGCCGGACAGCTCCTTGTCGGTCGCCTCGCGGCCGATGCCGCCCAGCATGACGCCCGAAATATCGCCCACGGTCTCCACCGCGGTGACAATGAACATTACCATAACCGGCAAAATCGCGCGCAGATCAAATACCGGCTTGACCGGCATGATCTCCGGAACGGCAAACCAGCTTGCCTGCGCGACCTGATTCCAGTCCAGCACCCACGCCTTGGTATATTCGACGCCCTCGGCGGTCACACCGGTCGTATCGAGGAAAAACGGCAGGATGGCGCAGATCACATAACCCACGATGATGCCGATCAGAATGCAGGAATAGCTGAGCATCCCCTTGGAGCAGTGCTTGCATACCAGAATGACAATCAGCACCACCAGCGCGATCAGCAGGTTTTCCACCGAACCATAGTCCGGCGCCGAGCTGCCGCCGCCAAACGAGCTGACGCCCACGCTGATCAGCGACAGGCCGATGGACAGCACCACCGTACCCGTGACGACCGCAGGGAAAAACCGGCGCAGCGGCTTGAGGAAAAAGCCCAGCACGGTCTCAAACAGGCCGCCGATGATAGACGCGCCCATCATGGCCGCATACGCGAGGATACCGCCGCCCATGACCTTTGCCACGCTCTGGAATACGCCGATAAAACCCGAGCTGGTGCCCATAATGATCGGCACCTTGCCGCCCACCGGACCGATGGAGAACAGCTGCACCAGCGTTACAATGCCCGCAACCAGCATGGCGTTCTGCAAAAGCGATACCTGAAGCGCGGCAAATTCAGCCGCGTCATTCATGGACGCGCACAGGCTCGTAATGATCAGAATCGGGGTCAGATTGCCCACGAACATCGCCAGCACATGCTGAAGCCCGAGCGGAATCGCCTGGCTCAGCGGGATCTTGGCCGAAAAGTCATATGGTCCGAAAAATTTCTTTTCCGGCGCTTCCACGGCCTTTTGATTTTCTTTTTCCATAATTTCCTCCCTGTCCGCATTTTGTGAAATGAATCGCTTTCATTATAGCAAAATTTCGCTCATACTCCCACCGTGTTTGACAATTTTTTGCCCCATTCGGGGATTTTCTACGTTTCGTTCAAGAAACGCGCATTCCCATGCGTCTTTCTTGTATTTTTCCCCATAAGCGGAACAAAACCGGCTGCTGAAGCCGGTTTTTCCTCTTGCCGCTGATGATTACTCGCGGAACTGCACGGTCTGCGTCGCCGCGTCCATGCCGTCCACGATCGCGAGCGACTCGACCCGCAGCCCCTTTTCGCGCAGCAGCTTGCCACCGCACTGGAAGCCCTTTTCGATCACGATGCCGATGCCCACCACGTTCGCGTGCGCCTCCTCAACGATCTGGCACAGCCCCATAGCCGCGCAGCCGTTTGCGAGGAAATCGTCAATGATCAGCACGTTGTCCCCCTCGTTCAGAAAACGGCTGGCAACAATGACCTCATACCGGCGCTTGTGGGTGAAGGATTCGATCGGCGCGGACAGCATGGTGCCGTCCAGATTGATCGACTGGGATTTTTTTGCAAACACCACCGGCACATGAAAATACTGCGCCACGACCGCAGCAATGCCGATCCCCGAAGCCTCGATCGTCAGGATCCGGTCCACTTTCACATCAGCAAACCGGCGTTGAAACTCCTTGCCGATCTCATTGAACAGCTCAATGTCCATCTGGTGGTTGAGGAAATTGTCCACCTTGAGCACATTCCCCTCTTTGATGACACCGTCTTTTCTGATTCGCTCTTTCAAAAGTTCCATGCTCTCGCTCTTCCTTGTCCGTTTCGTCTTTTTATA
>DXDO01000155.1 GCA_019115425.1 Candidatus Agathobaculum merdigallinarum
GGCGGCCGCGGCGGTCGGCTCCATGGTCCGCGAAGGCGAGGAGGAGCAGGGCTATGACGTTGCCCTGTGTGCCGCCACCAACGGCGCTTCCGCTCCCTCCGGCCTGCTGATCCCGCCGTCCAATGCTCTGATCACCTACTCGCTGGCCGCGGGCGGCACCTCGGTTGCCGCGCTGTTCATGGCGGGCTACCTGCCCGGCATTATCTGGGCGCTGGCCTGTATGGTTGTTGCAATCATCATTGCAAAGAAAAAGGGTTATAAGGGCACGCCGGGCAAGTTTAGCTGGGCGAACCTCGGCAAGGCCACTTTGCAGGCGATCCCGTCCCTGTCTCTGATCGTCGTTGTTATCGGTGGCATCATCATCGGTGCGTTCAGTGCAACCGAAGGCTCGGCTATCGCGGTTGTTTACGCGCTGATTCTGGGCATCTGTTACCGGAACATCAGTCTCAAATCCTTCTGGGATATCGTGGTGGACAGCGCCAAAATGAGCGGCATGGTTGTGTTCCTGATCGGTGTGTCCAACATCCTCGGCTGGGTTATGGCCTTCCTGCAGATCCCGCAGGCGGTATCCGCCGCGCTGCTGGGCATTACGGATAACAAGATCGTGATCCTGCTCATTATGAACGTGATTCTGCTGGTTGCTGGTACGTTCATGGACGTTACCCCCGCGATCCTGATCTTTACCCCGCTGTTCCTGCCTATTGTTGAGACCTTCGGTATGGACCCGATCCACTTCGGCCTGATCCTGGTGTACAACCTGTGCATCGGCAACATCACCCCGCCGGTTGGCAACACGCTGTTCGTTGCCATCAAGGTTGGGCGCAGTTCGCTTGCCAAGACCATGCCATACATGCTCTGGTATTATGTGGCCATTCTGGTCGGCCTGCTGCTGGTGACCTATGTCCCAGCGATCAGCATGATCCTGCCCCAGATGGCTGGACTGGCATGATGTTATCCACTGGCCCTGCATAAATACAACGCGGACGCAGCCAAAAGGCTGCGTCCGCGTTTCTGTTTTGCGGCGCTATTCTGTGTGGCTTTCGGATCAGGGCGTGGCTGGCTGAGGAATAAGCCCGAACAGGATCATCCCGAGAATTTCTTCGGTTGCGCCCAGCATAGTGTGCAGGTCGGTGATCTTGCCCTCCGACCGGAACTGCCGCAGCAGAGAGGGGAACACATATTCAATGCTTTCCATATAGCGGGTGACGGTTTCGGTACTCAGCCCTTGGCGCAGCGGCATAACGCCGGTCACCCGACTGAGAAATTGCCGGTTCAGCTTGTGGATCGGCTGGCGCAGCGCACGGATGTCACTTTCCAGATGCCTCGGCGGATGGAGCATGGCATTTTCAAAGATGTTCTTTCGCTGCGGGTACTGCTGGAAAAAGCGTTCCCGGATCATGAAAAACTGTTTGACCGCCTCGAATGGGTTTTGAATATCCAGCGCAGGCATCTCGCTTTCCAGTTGTTTGGTCAATGCCTCAAAGAGATCACGGACGCAGAGCAGGAACAGATCGTCCTTATTGGAGTAATAGTGGTACATCATCCCTTTGGAGATGCTGTGGTTCATACAGATGCTGTCCATTGTAACCGCATCATAATCATGGCTGCCGAATTCCTCCATCGCAGCGAGGAAGATGGCGTTCTTACTGCGCGCCTGCCGTTCTTTCTGTGTCATGATACGCCTCCTTGCGTGAATCCGGCAGCTCGCCCGCCCATTCAAAGCCCTTCTTGGCCATGAATACCGCGATGATCTCATTGATCACAGCCGCGGCGGCGATGGTGCCCTGGATAATGGATGCACATTCCGGCGCGGGGCCGCTCAATACGGAAACCGCAATGCCGGTGAACACCAGCGAAACGCCGGAGTGCGGCAGCAGGGTGAAGCCCAGATATTTTTTCACTGTATCCGGCGCGTGGGTGATGGCGGCTCCGAAATATGCGCCGCTGTATTTGCCGATTGCGCGCGCAATGATATAAATGGCGGTGTACAGGCCTGCGCCAAAGATCAGGTGATAGTCCAGCGGCGCGCCCAGATCGAGGATAACGACAATCAGGCCGAAGCCGATGATGGGATTCATCACTTTCATATTGGCATCAAGCTGTGTGGAAGAAACCATGTTGGCGACGAGGGTGGAATAAGAAATATGTCGAGGGGGACGTGGTTGATAAATCGACAAAACCTGATATAATGGAAAACAAGACAGGGAAGAATGGGGAAGCAACTGTGCAGTCAGTAGGAACAATCAATCCTGAACAGTACCGAGGTTTAACGAATCATATCCGAGGAGATCGGGTAGTGTTGACCGATGAACGGCGAAAGCATATTATAGAGCGGCGTGGCGAAGCTGAATTTGAAGCTTTACAGCCGTATTTTGCTGAAACCCTGCGCGACCCTGATTATATTTTCCGAGACAAAGACGAACATCGCACGAATACAGCTCTTGTTTGCAAAAAAGTAGAGCAGGATGGACGATATGTGAATGTGGTGCTGCATTTGGCAGTTGAAAAGGATGCGGACCGTTTTCAGCATTCTATCATTACCGCAATGTTCCGCGGAGAAAAATCAATGCGTCGGACAAAGAGGACGCATGAGCTCATTTATGAACGAGAAAAATCTCCGAATGCTTGATTTTTTCGAATAACTGCAGTATAATAAAGATACAATAAAGTGGGCTTTGAGGTGGTAGATTTCGTAGCGACCACACGCCGATGGCACGACAGGGGAAACCCGAGAGATGCAGGAGAATGCTACGCCTGCCAAAGTCCAAAACCAGATGAGGGCGCTTCGGAAACGGGGCGCCTTCGTCGTAACACAACTGAATGAACGAAGCCACCAAGACGAAAGTCAAGGTGGTTTTTTCATGCAAAAAATGGTATCATCGACTAAAGGACGGTGATCACCATGAGTATAGAAGAAAAAGCAAAAGATTTATTTGCCGCAACAGTAGAGCAGGCGCCGGATGTAATTTCCGGCATTGTTCTTGAGAGAGTTGTGGGCACTGTAGTTCAGGGGGTGTCTGGGGCAATGCTTGCCTACCGTCAAAAAAGACAGGAACGCATATATGGTGCGTTCTTAGAGGA
>DXDO01000015.1 GCA_019115425.1 Candidatus Agathobaculum merdigallinarum
CTTATGAGGAAAAATCGGAACAGGCCAACCAGCAGATGAACGATGCCGGCACCAGCATGACGGATCAGGAGTATTATAACGAAGAGACGGGAAAGTGGGAAACCGCGCAGGAAAACGGTACTGTGGAGCAAACCGAACCGTCGGGAAGCACGCCTGGCGATCAGGCGGAGCAGATTATCGGTAATGCGCAGACAGAAATCAATGCCGCGCAGGACCGCATTGACAGCAACATGGCGGCGATAAAAACAAAAGCGGCGCAGGCACAGGAATTACAAGCGCGGCTTGAGACGCTCGAAGGCGAGTTGGCTGAGCTAAATGCGCAGGTGGCTGCCTGCCAGCAGACGTATGATAATACGTTAGCTGCCATGCTGGGGCAGCAGGAAAAGAGCCTGGAAGAGTTGAATGCCCGGATAACCAAAGCAGAGAACGAGCTGAACCTGCTGAAGGAACTGCAGGGCGGAAAAATGCCCGACAATATTGAGGAAGCTGACCGTGCACGGTTTGAGGAACTGCAGAGAGATCCGGAGCGCCTTGAACAGGCGGTGAAGGACGCTGAGACAACGCTCGAAGAACTGCGATCCCAGCGCAATCAGGTGCAGATGGGCAATATCGGGGAAATAGCGGACAAGCTGAAACAGGACAAGGCTGCGCTCGATCAGGCGAAACGGGCGCTTGATGAAAAACAGACGGAGTACGATCAGACCGAGCAGAACTTCAATAACCTGCTCTCCGAGATTCAGGGACTGTACGATGATATGGCCATGGCGGAAGATAAGACGATTACGGGTGATATAAGCTATGACCTGGAAGTGGATCAGGACAAGCAAAACGAAAGCAGTAATATCTTTACCGACGCCTGGAATACGATGATGGAGACCCTCGGCGAGATCCCAGCAGAGCTGGGTAAAAACGCGCAGTACGTCGATGGTTCGACAGGGCAAACAGGGATCAGCCGCCCGGCCGATATGGGCAGTGGACTGGGTGTGATCACTGAACTCATGGATACCTGCCAGGCTATCACGGAGATATTTACGAACGAAAATGCGTTGCTGGAGCGCTGTTATTTTGTAGAATACGCGCTGGACAAATATACGTTCCTGGTATCGCAGAGCAACCGTCCGGCCCACCATTTCCAAATTGGTGAGGTGGAGTACATTATTGACGGCAATGATATCCAGGGTATCAATATCGGCACGGTAGTTGGGAAGATTATGACCCTGCGGCTGGTGATCAATTTTGTGGATGACCTGATCCACACCCAGTCTCCTGAGCCGATTTCCCGCGTAGTGCTGGCGCTTGGACGGGCGCTGCTGGATACTGCAGAGGATATGGCAGACCTGCTGCTGGAGGGAGAATGCGGACTCTGCCCGTCTTTTGACAAGATAAAGCTGACGTATTCCGACCATCTGCGTTTGGAGCTCCTGCTCAGTTCGAATGAAAGGATGGCTGAGCGCATGGGCACTATGATCGACCGCACGATGGATAACAAAGGCGGCGAGCATATCGATCAGCTGTACACCCGCATAGACGCAACGGCTGAGGTGAAGATCGATCTGATCATGCTGACGCTGCCGATGTTCGGCGAGATCATGCCTGGACAGGATGTGATCCAGGATGGACAATTTACGATTCGGGAAACGGTTTCTATGGGGTACTGAATATGAGAAAAAAACATAATACGCGTCAGCGGGGTTCGCTGACCGTAGAGGCGATCATATCCTTTACCGTTTTTCTGATGGTATCCTTCCTGATGCTGCATCTGGTCAAGTTGACCATGCTCTCGCTTGCGCTGCAAAATGCAACGGCGGAAACGGCAAAGCAGATTGCGACTGCTGCGTATCCGATCGCCTGGGTCAATGTGGCGCAGTCGGCTGCGGAAGATAAGACGGATGAACTGATCGAGGAAAATATTTCGCTCGACAAGCTGGTTGGCAGTGAGATCGGCGGTATTGCCGGGCAACTGCTGGGCGGGGAGGACAGCCCGGCAGCCAGCTTGGAAAGCACGATACAGGACGTCATGAAGCAGGGCGCGGATGCGATCTGGAACATATTCGGCGAAATCAAGGGTAGCGTCATGACGCAGATCACGGCCAATGTGCTGGACGGGTATCTGGACGCCAGCAATTTGACCTTTGACAAATCCAGGGTGCGGCTTCGCATTGTAAAAATCCCGCAGACGGACAGTGAGTTTGACGGCACCGAACTTGAAATCGAAGGGAAAAAGGACGATTTGACGCTGATCAAGGCATCTTCGCCGGACAGCACGGATCATCATTATAATCAGGATGACGTCGTGATCTGCGCAGAATACGACTACGAAATCGCGCTTCCGATGCTGCCAAACATCGAGCTGACGCTGCGCAGCGTCGCCATAGAACACGCTTGGCTGACAGGCTGTCTGGTACGGACCGAGCGGGACGAAGGGCTGTCTCCCGATTCGCTGGTAAGCGATACGGTATACATCGCCTCGGGCGGATATGGGCAATGCTTCCACCGGGATGGGTGCCGGATGGTCAATCTGCGGACGGGAAATGCACCCCGCGCAATGTCCCGTGAGGACGCAGTAAAACAATACAGGCCGTGTAAGGTCTGCAATCCTTGAGGAGGATAAACGGTGCATATCATTTTAGCGGCCTGCTGCTTCACGGCGGCAGCGGCGGCATGGGAACGCCGTCGGATTGTGAATCTGTTCGACTGGCAGCTGTATCTTGCCATGCTTGTGCTTGCCAACGGCATGACTACTGTCGGTGTAGCACAGCAGGGGCTTGGGCTGACGGACTGCCTTTTTGCATTCGTGTTTGTCAATCTGCTGTGCATCCTGACTTACAGCGATATGCGCACGCAATATGTGGAGACGCTGCATCTGCATATCTTGTTTGTGTGCGGCGTACTATGCACGGTTTTGAGTGGCCCCGGCGCATGGATCAGCCGCTTGCCGCTGTTCCTCCTGATTTATCTCGTTTTGAGCCTGATGGCCAGAAAGGAACAGAACGGGATCGGTTCTGCGGACGCGAAGGTGATTGCAATCCTGGCATTGTATATGGGTTTCAGCAGTTTGTTCACTGTATTATTCTTTGCCCTTGGGGCTGGGCTGGCCTACGGGATCATACTGATGCTGCTCAAAAAAATAACCATGAAAACC
>DXDO01000156.1 GCA_019115425.1 Candidatus Agathobaculum merdigallinarum
AATAGCGGATCACGACCGAATCAGAATAGGAATATCGATCAGAATGTTCTTCCATATAATCTTGCTGCTCGTCTGCTGACAACTCATCCCAAGGCGTACCATTTACCGCATCCGGCGGATTAAATTCACCTTTGATGCGGCTGCTCGAACCGATACCATAAATCCAGCTGTCACCGGTCACATCGCCCAGCACAATATTCGTCACCGTACCGGCGCTGTCGGCAACCGTGTATCGAATATCGCTCGCCGGTATGCTCGTTAAATCAATGTCCGATACCGAGATTGCCGAAAGCGGTGCACCCGATATGACCTCTTCATACACGCGCACCTTTGGCGATACCGTGCGGTCGCCCAGCTTGCCCTCCGGAATCGCCCAACTGCCGGACGCCTTGCCGGAAAGATCGCGCCGTGTCAGCGAAGCGGTTCCGTTTGAGGACTGCCCCACCGTAACCAGACGTCCCATAAAGCTGCTCAGATCCTCTTCACTCACGGCAATTTCACGAAGTGTCAAGCCGTTCATCAGAGAAATGGTGGCCTTATTGCCGTCAATACCGGTCACAATACCCTGCATATCCGCGCTAACCGCACTTCTGGGGAAGGCGGCCGCCACATCGCCCGCCGCGTTAAACAGCAGCGTGATCATATCGTTCAGCTTGATATCCTGGAATGTCGCGGCGGCACTGTCGGAGATGGCATAGGTCTGTCCGTACATCGTCACCGACTGCGGATAGCTGAAAGTCGGCGTACCCTCGGTATACCGTCCGCTGAGTTTTGCGTCGGAAACCAGCGCCTGCCGATTGGCGGCGTCCAGCGTCACAACATCGTATTTCTTCAGCTTTGTGCGATCGACGGTCACACCGTTCTTGATGATTGCATACTCCGCCGGAATATTGGGGGAAGTCGCAAGGCCATAGACAAAGGAGTTATCCGTCCCCGCCGAAACCCTTGGCAATACTGCCATAAGAATTTGCGAACCATATTCGTCATAATAGACTGTCAGTGTGTCATCCGGCTGAATACCGGACCACATTTCCGCAAACGAACTCAGCGTGTGCCCTTCTCGGGAGATATACAGATCCGCATCGCGGTCCGGACGAAGGGTTTGGGTTTCCGTTTCAATGCGGTCTGCCGAGACGCTGGTAACCGTATAGGTTTCCGTCCGGTTCCCATTGGGAATGATGCCCAGCGCTGCATTGTTCTCACCCTTACCGATGACAATGGTGCCGTAAACGCCGATCGAACTGCTGTCCAACGTACCGGACGTTCTGCGCGGCGTTTTGCTGACCGCTCCGTTTTCATAGAAGATCGCCTCATTCGGTGCAAGCGAGCTGTCCGTTTCGCTGGTCGCAAGCAGTATGCAGTCCTTGATGGTCGAGGAAGCGACCTTATCCAGCAGCATGCCGCCCTCTTCGCCCTTAATCGTAGCGCCCAGTGTGTTGAGCAGCATAACGGCCGCATCCGAGCGCTTGACCGCAGCCTTGGGGTCCGTAATGGAAACGCCCTCGGTCAGCCCCAGAGATTGCGCACGGGCGATATAATCCGCTGGCCAGAAGGGACCGATATCCGCTTCCGTATAACCCAGCATACGAAGCAGCATGGTACATGCCTCACCGAAATTGACTGTATTGTCAGGGCCGAATGTGCCGTCCGCATAGCCGCGGATGATGGCCTGCTCTTTCAGATCCGGATGACGCACAGCCGCGTTGATATACTGCGACGCCCAATGCGTATTTTTCACATCCGGAAAAATCGTATAGCTGCCATAGGCGCTGACATCGGTAAAGCCCATAGCCGTTACCGCCATTTTACAAAACTGCGCGCGGGTCAGCGAACCGTTTGGATTAAACTGGTTATTCCCCATGCCCTGCATGATGCCAAGCGAATCCAAAATGGCTGCCGCCTGTGCCACCTCGCTGTCCGAAATATCCGAAAACGCGGCGGACGCAGGCGCAAGCGTAAAGACCAGCGCCATACCAATGCTGATTAACCGTTTTTTCATTTCTTCCTACCTCCCTTATTGGGTGCGCAGCGCATCGACCGGCTGCAGATTGGATGCCTTGTTTGCCGGATACAATCCGAAAATGATCCCCAGCAGCGCGGAGAACAGGAATGCGCCTATGATCAGCGCAGGCGATGGCAGCACGGTAAAATGCTCGACGACCGGCATATAAGCATCCTGCAGCTGCCCGAGCAGCATATTGCCGAGTATCGCTGACAAAAAGCATCCCAACACGATCCCGATAATACCGCCGAAGCACGATACAACAGCCGCTTCGATCAAAAACTGCCCGATAATGTCGCGCTTACGCGCGCCGATTGCCATACGAATGCCGATCTCCCGGGTACGCTCGGTAACCGATACCAGCATAATGTTCATAATGCCGATACCGCCCACCAGAAGCGAAATGCTCGCAATGCCGCCGCCCAGAAACGCCAGCATATTGGTTGACGATTCGGACTGCTCCTGCCACTCGCTGTTGGAATATGCGCTGAAGTAGCCGCCGTTGTTTTCACACCGGCTCTGCATAAATTCGGGCAGCAGGGTATTGGTCAGCTCGGAGATATCCTCCTTATTCGCGGCTTTGATGACATATTGCTTGTCTGATATGCCGCTCATGCTCATCATACTGCTCTGCAGAGTATAGGGCATGACGATCATCTGATCCTCGGTATTGAGCTTGCCGTCATATTTTCCTTCATACACACCGATGATCTCAAAGCTCTTGCCGCCGATGCGGATTTTCTGCCCCAGCGGGCTCATAGCGCCGAAAAAGTATTTCCGAATGGTTTCGCCGATCACACATACCCTCGCGCGGCTGTTGCAGTCCGTTTCAGAAATATCCCTGCCGACAGAAATGGTGTGGCTTGTCACCTCACCATAATCCTGATTGCCAAAATACATGTAGGTATAGCTATTTTCATTGCTCAGCGTCTGTGCACGGTATTGAATCCCGTTGCTCTGCCAGTCATAATACGTGGTCTGCGGCGACCAGGCAGCAACCTTATCCGAAAGCTCCGTATCCAGATACTCCTCAAAGTCCTCCCAGTCATTACTTTTTGCGCCCCAGCCGCTAACGTCGATGCGGTTGACGCCCATGGCCTCATATTGAAGCCGCTGCAGCTTGCTGGTACCCTGAATGGAGGCGACGATGGCGATCACCGAAGCTACGCCAATGATGATGCCCAGCATGGTCAGGATGGAGCGCACCTTATTGTTCATGATGGACTTGAACGCCATACGCACGGTCTGCATCCAGTTCATGTGCCACTCCCCCCCTTCACAGGCGCATCCGAGATGATATGACCATCCTGTATGGTGACAATGCGTCTTGCCATCTGTGCAAGGTGGTTGTCATGGGTGATCAGGATGATCGAGGTGCCCTGCTCGTTGAGCGCGGTGAGCTGTTTCATGATATCCAGACCCGAGGCCGAATCCAGGTTGCCGGTCGGCTCGTCCGCCATAATGATCGGCGGCTTGGCGGCGACGGCACGCGCGATCGCAACACGCTGCTGCTGACCGCCCGACATTTCACCTGGCCGGTGATCCATGCGCTTTTCCAGACCAACTGAAGTCAGCGCGTCCACCGCCAGCTGACGGCGCTCCTCTTTCCCAAGACCGCGGTAGATAAGCGGCAGCTCGACATTTTCCAGTGCAGTGAGCGCGGGAATCAGGTTAAACCCCTGAAAGATAAACCCGATCTCGCGGTTTCGAATGCCGGAAAGCACGGAGGGCTTCATATCGCTGACCGCCTGCCCATTCAGACTGTATGTTCCGTAGGTAGGGATATCCAGGCAGCCGAGGATATTCATCAGCGTAGACTTTCCCGAACCGGACTGCCCTAAAATGCACAGAAATTCGCCCCATTCTACCGTCAGCGAGATATTATCGAGCGCACGGACCTCGTTTTCCCTGCCCTCGTTGTAAATTTTGCTCATCTGCCGCACATCGATCAGCAGACCGGAATTCTCCCTTTCCCGCGTCATTTCCTCGGTCTGCGGCGCTTTTTTACCAAACATAGCGCCCTCCTCAGCCAACCGCTACGCCCATATCCATGCTCATATCCGCATAGAGATCCTGCGGGCCGGCCAGATACACGGTTGTGCCTTCTTCAATGCCCCAGAGGATTTCGGTATTTGTCGAATCCGAAATACCGATTTCGACCGGCACCAGAGAATACTCAGGCGGAATATCCTCTGTTCCCTCAGGAATCGGCAGCGTTTCTTCAAACGGGATCTCCTGACCATTTTCATCGACAAGCGGCTTGGCAAAGACAGCCGTGCCATTCTCTGTGTTGACAATCGCGCGGGAGGGCACTGTCAGGCAATCCATCGAGGAAGCGGTAGTGATCTGGTAGTCCACCATCATGCCGCTGTAAATCGACTGGCCCTCAATCGGATCAATGGAAATTACCGCGCGGAAGGTTGGCATACTGCCCTGTCCGCCGCTCTCTCCCTGCGTCGGCTCAAGCGCGACCGAATCCACCATGCCGGTCAGCGTGAGCTGAGAGCCGTCATAGGTATACATATTCATCACAGCGGGCTGACCTTCCTGCACGGCGCCGACGTCAGTTGACATCACATCCGCATTTACCACAATGTCATTCAGATCGGCCACGACAACCAGCGCATCCGCTCCCGTGACTTCCTGATCTTCCACCACGTTCAGACTGACGACCACGCCGTCGATCGGCGATTTGACGCGGGAGTCCTCAATCAGCTTGCGCAGCTCCGCAATCCGCGCCTGCTTTTCTGAAACCTGGCGCTGCGCAGACGTAACACCGTTGCGCGCCGTCGTGACACCGTTCTGCGCATTGCGGACTTCGTCCTGCGCGGTATCGCTGGATAGACGCATAATGGTCGCGCCGCTGCTGTAGCTATAATAATCGATGCCGTTCACGGCGGTTATCTCCCCGCCGACCTGTACAGTTACCGCTTCTTCGCGGTTATACTCCAGCGTGCCGGACCCTGCGGGATATACGGTTCCAGCATTGCCGGCAGAAACCGTAGCGGTGGCCGACATCCCCTTGGTCAGCGTGCCCGCATTATTAACCGAAATCACAACGCGGAACACTTTCACACCTTCGGTTGTAACGCGCTCGGTTTTTTCAACAGAGGAAACCGAACCGGTGACCTCGCTCATGGCAGCGGGAATGGACACAGTCGCGGACTGCCCCGGCTGAATATCATTAATGTAGGCAGAGCTGAAATACAGCGACAGTTTCATCGTGCTGTCGTCCACCATATAGCCGATCACTTCACCCTCGCTCACCTGCTGGCCCACGCGATAGGTTGTGCTGTTGCCCTCTGAATCGGCAGCGGGGATAATCTTACCCGTAAAGGGCGCGGTGATATTCAGCTTGCCAAGCTGGTTCTGCGCAGTGTTCAAAACACCCTGCGCACGGGTTACCTCTGCCCGCGCTTCGTTTACGGCGCGCTGAGCGTCAACCAGCTCATTCTGTGCGGTTTGCAGCTCCTCGCGCGTTTCGGTTGGGTTGACAACAAGCAATTCATCGCCGGCCTTCACCTCGTCGCCGACCTCAACCAGCACCTCGGTGACCGTACCCTTCAAATCGCGGCCAAGCTCCTCGCGTTTTTTGGCCGCCGTAATGCCGCTTCCCTCAATGTAGGTTTCCAACATGCCACGGGTGGCAACAGCTGTTGTATTGGCGGCCTCCTCCGTTCTGGCATCGCGTGTTTTGAACACAAGGAAGATGCCCGCCGCAATCAAAATTGCAATAACGGCAACACCGATTCCGATGCGAATATTTTTGCTCAGCCTGCTCTTTTTCCGATTCATTTTGTCGGCGTACTTGTTGCGTTTCGGCGGCTCTCCCCCGGTAGATCCCTCTGCCGCAGCGGCACTGGCAGCTACATTGCTGCCTGCCTTCGCCACGTGCGCGCCGCCCTTTTCAACCTTTTGCTTCTGCTGCTTGTTTTCTTCGCTCATAAGTAGTAGTCCTTTCTATGCTCTATCCTAAGTGGTTGGGGTTTCTCCACACCATTTTCCGCCGTTTGGCGTTTGATGAAATTCAACTTATGTCAATAGCCTTTCGAAGAAATCGCGAACCTTTTCGGCAAGCCCGTCCAGCGGGCCGTCGTTTAGGAAAACGCCGTCATAGGCATACGCCGTAACGCCGTCGTCCGAACGGTTGCCCAACGGCCCCCGCTCCTGTTCCAGCGCCGGACGCCGCACCAGAACCGCTTTGCAGCGCTCGCCCGCTGCATTTCGGAAGCGTTCGATCTCTTCCGGTTCTCTGATATGGACGAATAAAATCTGCTGATCGTTCCGCAGGAAATCCTCAAGCTGCGCCGTGCAATATCGAAACGGCAGATCATTGAATTGCGTACAAATTTCTTTCAGTTGGGAAAGGAAACGCCGTGAAGCGGGTGTTTTGATCCCGTCCCAGCCGGCCGCACGCGCCACATCGAGAATGGGGGTGATCGACGAAATGTTCTGCACCTTCCAAAAACGGGCGGCCATATCACATACGGTGTCTTTTCCGACGCCGCCGCTGCCGTTGATGACGAATATATGCTTATCCAACAAAACACCCCCGCAAAAACGCTCTGGCGTATGTATTTTAACACAATATATGGGGTTTTGCAAGTTTTCTCCCAGACAATATGTTTCAATAATTGCAGGCATATATTCGCTACCGGAGGACAAGAAAATAAAGCTGATGAAACAGATTTGTATGCTGTAGCAGAGCAGCAACATTTTCCTTATCGGTATTGCCTTGCGGCGGATTGTTCCATTCGCTTGCATGCCCTGTTCTTTGAAAAAGAAAACAGCACGCAGCAGCGAAAATTCGCTCTGCGTGCTGTTTTTGCTTGTCGCGATACCGCCAAAGCCGCTGATCATGCGGCATTGCGCAAGTATCCGCTCTTTTCGTTTATGCTTCTCCCCTGTTTCCCATCAGTGTGACCATGACGGCCTTCTGGGCGTGCAGGCGGTTTTCCGCTTCCTCGAAGATCTCGTCCGCGTGTGCCTCGAACACCTTGGTCGTGATCTCCTGCTCGCGGTAAGCAGGCAGGCAGTGCTGCACCATACATCCGGGCTTGGCGGCGGCAAGCAGGTCGTCATTGACCTGATAGCCCTTGAACGCCTTCATGCGCACTTCCTTCTCTGCCTCCATGCCCATAGACGCCCAAGTGTCCGTGATGACCACGTCCGCGTTCTCCGCGGCCTTCATCGGGTCGTCGGTGAGGAAGAAGTCCGGATTGTCCTCTGCAAAGGCGAGCACGTCCGCGTGCGGGCGGTAGCCCTCGGGGGTCGCGATCGAGACCTTCATGCCGGTCTTGAGGCCGCCGACGATCAGCGAGTTCGCCATGTTGTTGCCGTCGCCGATGTAGCACATCTTGAGTCCTTCGAGCACTGCGAACTTCTCGCGAATGGTCATCAGGTCGGCCAGCACCTGACACGGATGGCAAAAGTCGGTCAGACCGTTGATAATCGGGATCGTGCCGTAATTCGCCAGATCTTCCACTTCCTTCTGCGCATAGGTGCGGATCATGATACCGTCCAGATAGCGGGACAGTACGCGTGCCGTGTCCTGCACCGGCTCACCGCGGCCGATCTGCAAATCACGGTTGGAAAGAAACAGCGCCTGTCCACCGAGCTGATACATGCCGGTCTCAAACGAAACGCGGGTGCGGGTGGATGACTTCTGGAAGATCATGCCGAGGCTCCTGCCCTCCAGATGGCGATGCGAGATATTGTGCTTTTTTTCGTATTTGAGCTGGTCGGCCAGATCGAGCAGGCCGATGATCTCTTCGGTCGAGCAGTCGAGCAGCTTGAGCAAATGCTTCATTTCAGAACACCTCTTTCATAATGGTCAGCGCTTCGTCCATTTCTTCCCTGGAAATGGTCAGCGGCGGCAGCAAACGAACCGCGTTTTTCCCTGCCGTCAGCGCAAGTACACCCTTTTCAATCAGTTTGTTTGCAAAAACGGCATGTTTGCCGTCCTCTACGATAATCGCCAGCATCAGCCCCATGCCGCGCACACCGAGGATGTTCGGCGAGCCGATGGACAGGATGCCGTTTTTCAGGTATTCACCTTTCTCTTTCACCTGCTGAAGGAACTGCCCGTCCCCTACGGTATCGAGCACCGCGTTCGCAGCCGCACACACCAGCGGCGTGCCGCCGAAGGTGGTCGCGTGCGTGCCCGGGGTGAGCACGTTCGAGCAGCTTTCCGCCGCCAGCACCGCGCCGATCGGCACGCCGCCGCCCAGCCCTTTCGCCATGGTAACAATGTCCGGACGGATGCCGTACTGCTGGAAGCAGAACAGGCTGCCCGTGCGGCCGATGCCGGTCTGCACCTCATCGATGATGAGCAGGATGTCTTTTTCGCGGCAGAATGCCTCGACCTGTTTGACAAATTCTCGGTCGAGCGGCAGTACGCCGCCCTCCCCCTGCACAAGCTCCATCATGACCGCACAGGTCATTTCATCCGCCTTTTGACGAACGGCATCGAAATCGTTTGCGACTGCGTAGTCAAAGCCCTCGGTGAACGGGAAAAAGTAGTTGTGGAAGCGTTCCTGCCCGGTCGCCTTGAGCGTAGTCACCGTGCGTCCATGAAACGAGTTGACCAGTGTGACGATCTTGTACCGTCCTTCGCCGTATTTGTCAAAAGAGTATTTGCGCGCGAGCTTGATCGCGCCCTCGTTCGCTTCCGCGCCGGAGTTTGCGAAAAACACCTTGCCGTTTAAGTGCGTCTTTTCCACCAGCTTCTTTGCCACCTGCACCATCGGTTCGGTCGTAAACAGATTGGAGACATGCATCAACTTGTGCGCCTGGTTGGTGATTGCGTCAATGATGGCTTTGTTGTTATAGCCCATGCAGTTGACGCCGATACCCGAGGCAAGATCGATGTATTTTTTCCCCTCTACATCCCACACAGTCGCGCCTTCGCCGTGATCGAGCGCAATCGGGAAGCGACCGTAGGTATTCATCACATATTTGTTTTCCGCAGCCTTGAGTTCTTGATAGGTCATTTTCTTCGCTTCTTTCTTACTGGAACATGGTGCCGACGCCGACCTTGGAGAGCAGCTCGATCAAAATCGAGTGCTTGACGCGGCCATCCTGAATATTCGCCTGATCCACGCCCTTGCGCACCGCCTCGACGCAACAGTCCACCTTCGGGATCATTCCGCCCTTGATCACCCCATCGCGCATCAGGCGGGGCACCTCGGAAACCTTGAGATTGGTCAGCAGGGTGGATTCATCGTCCGGATCGAGCATCAGCCCGCGCACATCGGTGAGCAGGATCAGTTTTTTCGCCCCCAGTGCTACCGCGAGTTTGCATGCTGCGGTATCCGCGTTGATATTGTAGTTCGTTTCATCGTCAATACCCTGTGCAACGGTTGAAACAACAGGGATATATCCCTGTTCCAGCATGTCAATGACCGGAGATGGGTCGACGTCCACGATGTCTCCTACATAGCCGTAGTCTGTGCCGGTGCGGTCGGTCAGCCGCTTGGCCTGGAACAGGCCGCCGTCCATACCGCCCAGGCCGATGCCGCGGCCGCCCGCCTTTTCCAGCAGGGTGACAAGGTCCTTGTTGACCTTGCCGCACAGCACCATCTGCACGATGTCCATCGTTTCACGGTCGGTATAGCGCAGGCCGTTGACGAATTTGGATTCCTTACCGATCTTTTTGAGCATTTCCGAGATCTCCGGTCCGCCGCCGTGCACCACGACAATCTTGACGCCGACCAGATTGAGCAGCACAAGGTCATGGATGACCGCATCCTTCAGTTCTTCGTTGATCATGGCATTGCCGCCGTACTTGACAACGACTGTCTGCCCATAATATTTCTGAATATACGGCAGGGCTTCGACCAGTATTTTGGCTTTGAGCTCTGCATCCAGTTGTGTATCCATACCACTCATCCTTTTATGTGAAATCATCTTTCCTCAGGTCCGATAGTCCCCGTTGATCCTGACATAATCATACGTCAGGTCGCAGCCCCACGCGGTCGCGCAGTCCGCACCTTCGTTGACATCTATCTGAATGGTGACCTCGCTCTCGCTGAGCACCTTTTTGGCGAGATCCTCGTCAAAATCGAGCGCTGTGCCCTTTTCACACACGGTCACGCTGCCCGCCGCGGATGCAAATGCGACCGAAACATACTCCGGCCGGAACGGTGCCTTGGAGTAACCCATCGCGCACAGCACGCGACCCCAGTTAGCGTCCGCGCCGAACATGGCCGCCTTGACCAGATTGGAGCCGACGACCGCCTTTGCCAGACGCTCGGCTGCCTCCTCGGAGCGGGAGTTCTTGACCGTGCAGGTCACGAGCTTGGTCGCTCCCTCCCCGTCCGCCGCGATCTGACGCGCCAGACGCGTGTTGACCTCATTCAGCGCCTTGCAGAACGCCTGATAGTTCTCATCCTGCCACTCGATCAGCTCATTGCCCGCCTTGCCGTTCGCCAGCACGACGCACATATCGTTGGTCGAGGTGTCACCATCCACCGTGACGCGGTTATAGGTCTTGCGGACGTTTTCCTGCAGCGCTTCGGTCAGCATTTCATGGGTGATCGCGCAGTCGGTCGTCACGAAGGACAGCATGGTGCCCATGTTCGGATGGATCATGCCGCTGCCCTTGCAGATGCCGCCGATGCGGCAGGTCTTGCCGCCGACTGTAAACTCGACCGCTGCGGTCTTGGTTTTGGTATCCGTCGTCATAATGGCGAGATTTGCCTTTTCCGAGCCGTTATCCGTCAGCTGGATCTCGGGCAGGTGCTGCTCGATGCACTCGACGGGCAGACGCTGGCCGATGACGCCGGTCGAAGCAACAACCACGTCCTCCTCATCCACGCCGAGCACGCTTGCAGCCGTCTTGGCCATGCGGCGGGCGTTCTCCATGCCGTCCGGCGCGCAGGCGTTGGCATTGCCCGCATTGGCGATGATCGCGCGTGCAACGCCGTTTTCCAAATGCTCCATCGTAACGTAAAGCGGCGCGGCCTTGACACGGTTCATCGTATAAGTCGCCGCTGCCGTACACTCGCATTCACTGAAAATAATAGCGGTATCGTCATTCTCACGGCCCTCTTTGATGCCGCAGCGGATGCTGCCCGCAGTAAATCCCTGTGCGGCGCATACGCCGCCGTCGATGATCTTCATAGGCTCCTCCCCTATCGTTTGGGATGGGTTTTCCATCCCAGATATCTGAAAACTATATGGTCAGACCGGTGGTTTCGTCCAGCCCGAGCATGATATTCATGTTCTGCACCGCAGCGCCCGACGCGCCCTTGCCGAGGTTGTCAAACAGCGCGGTGACGATCGTCTGCTCCTCGTGGCCGCACACGATCAGCTTGAGGCTGTCGTGCCCCGCGAGCGTGTTCGCGTAGATCACCGGCTCCTCGCCGCTGAACGGCGCAACCGAGACCAGCTGCTGCCCCTCGTAATGCTTGGCGAGCGCCTCATGCACACGGTGCGCATCGACGCCCGGCAGCATAACGGTCGTTGCCATGCCCTTGTAAAAGTCGCCCACAATCGGGACGAACACCGGCGGCATCGTCAGCCCGCAGACATATTCCATCTCGGGCAGGTGCTTGTGATTCAGATTCAAGCCATATATGCGCTCGGAATCGTGACGCGGATCGCGGCTTTCGTCCTCGTACTCCGCAATCATCTTTTTTCCGCCGCCCGAGTAGCCGGTCAGCGACGAGCAGGTGAACGCGAAGTCCGCAGGGACGATATCCCGCGCGACCAGCGGATACACCGCGGAGATAAATCCGCTCGCATGGCAGCCGGGATTTGCCACCCGCTTGGAGCTCTGAATCGCTGCACGGTGCGCCTTGGACAACTCGGCAAAGCCGTAATCCCAGTCTGGGTCGACACGATGCGCGGTCGATGCATCGATCACACGTGTATTGTCGTTCTCGATCAGACTGACCGCCTCTTTTGCCGCCGCATCCGGCAGACACAGGAATACAATATCCGCCGCGTTTAAGAACTTGCGGCGCTCCTCCGTATCCTTGCGTTTATCCTCGTCGATCAGCAGCAGTTCGAGGTCGTCCCTGCCGCCCAGACGTTCGTAGATCTGCAGGCCGGTCGTGCCCTCCCTGCCGTCGATATAAATTTTGTGTTTCATCCATGTCTTCCTTTGCCGCTACGCGATGTCATCCTCGATGTCCGCGATGAACTTCTCGATCTTGTCGATCTGGCGGGTGACCTCCTGCGGCGCGGGTCCGCCGGTCACCTTGCGCTCGCTGACGCAGTTGCGCAGATCCAGCGCGTCGTACACATCGTCGCCGAACTTGTTGGAAATCGCGGCAAAGTCGCGCATGGTCATGGTTTCCAGCGTCTCATCCGCCTTGATGCACTGGTTGACAAGGCGGCCGACCGTCTTGTACGCATCGCGGAACGGCATGCCCTTCTTTGTCAGGTAGTCTGCGCAGTCGGTCGCATTGATAAAACCGGCGGAGGCCGCCTTGCGCATATTGTCACGGCGCAGCGTCATGGTGGAGAACATGGGCGTGAATACCTCAAGGCACTGCTTTACTGTGTCGATCGCGCCGAATACCGCTTCCTTATCCTCCTGCATATCCTTATTATAGGCAAGCGGCAGACCCTTGAGAACCGTCAGCATGGTGGTCAGTGCACCGTAGACGCGGCCGGTCTTGCCGCGGATCAGCTCGCATACATCCGGATTTTTCTTCTGCGGCATGATGGACGAGCCGGTCGAGTAGGCGTCGTCCAGTTCGACAAATTTGAACTCCCACGAGCACCAAGAGATGATCTCCTCGGACAGGCGGGACAGGTGCATCATCAAAATGGACAGCGCGGAGAGCAGCTCGACGCAGTAGTCGCGGTCGGATACGCCGTCGAGCGAGTTATCGGTCAGGCGGGCAAAGCCCAGCTGCTGGCGGACAAACTCACGGTCGATCGGGTAGGTGGTCGAAGCCAGCGCGCCCGAGCCGAGCGGCATCTCGTCCATGCGCTCGTAGCAGTCCTGCAGGCGGGTGATATCGCGCTTGAGCATATTGGCATAGGCCATCATATAATGTGCGAACGTGGTCGGCTGCGCGCGCTGCAGGTGAGTGTAGCCCGGCATGACCGCGTCCAGATTTTCGCGGCTCTTCTTAGTAAGCGCCTTCATAAAGGTGCAGATCATCGAAATGATCTCCTTGATCTCGCTCTTGACATACATGCGCATGTCGAGCGCGACCTGATCGTTTCTCGAACGGCCGGTGTGCAGGCGCTTGCCCGTGTCACCGATGCGCTCGGTCAAAAGCTGCTCGATATTCATGTGGATATCCTCGTAATCGAGCGAGAACTCCACCTTGCCTTCCTCAATGTCTTTGAGGATGCCCTTGAGGCCTTCGACAATCTTCTCCGCCTCGTGCTCCTCGATAATGCCCTGCTTGCCCAGCATGGTGGCATGGGCGATCGAGCCGGTGATGTCTTCCTTATATAAACGGCAGTCAAACAGGATGGATGAATTGAAATCGTTTACCACCAGATCGGTTTCCTTCTGGAAACGCCCTGCCCAAAGCTTTGCCATAATAATCACCATGCCGACCGTTACACTGTCGGCACAAATAGGGATGAAAGTGTGCAGACAAACGGTCGCCTT
>DXDO01000157.1 GCA_019115425.1 Candidatus Agathobaculum merdigallinarum
CGCGCCGACGAAACTGCAATGGGAAAACGGGATGCTTTCTCTGACAGTATAACAAAAAGCCTTCCGGCAAAATATGCCGAAAGGCTTTCCTGCTTTTAATCAATCAAAAATCACACGGCCGCCGCCCTGGAAGCGATTGGCATAGCTGCCGGTCAGGGAGTCATATTTGACAACTTCGCCGGTATGGGGGGAGTGAATGAACTGATTATTGCCCACATAGATGCCGACATGGCTGATCGAGGAAGCGCTGCTTCCGAAGAACACCAGATCGCCCGGCTCAAGTTCTTCCATGGAAACACGCGTTGTTGCGTCAAACTGTGCCTGAGCAACACGCGGAATGGTTCCCACAGTATTCTTGAATACATAGGAGGTAAAGCCGGAGCAGTCGAAGCCGCTCGGCGTGCTGCCGCCGTAAACATATGGCGTGCCGAGGAATTGCGCCGCATAATCCAGAACCGACGCGCGCTTTTCGCTGGAACCCGTGTAAGAAACCACGTTATTCGACGGCGCGACCGCGCTCGATTCCTCCGTCTTGTTTGAGGAGGAAGCCTGAACGTTGGAGAAAGAAAGGTAATCCGGATGAATATAACCCGTTTTACCGTTATATGTAGCTTTATACCAGCCCTTGGTCACGCCGGTCACATCCACGACCGTGCCGTTTCGCAGGGAAGCCTGCACTGTGGAAGAGGTGTTCGGCTCAGAGCGGAAGTTGACGGTAGTGTCGCAAACGATTTTGCCTTTGCCCAGAGAAAAGTCCGTGGCGCCGGAACCGGTGAGATATTCGCTGCTCACATATCCCTCGCGGCCGTTCGCAACGACTTTATACCAGCTGCTGCTGTTATTAAGCACAGCGACCATGGTACCCTGAGGGAGCGTGGTGATGATATCGCCGCCGGGGGATTCGCGCAGGTAAAGGGCATCTGCTTTGACCTTTGCCTGATACATCGCCAGTGAACTGGGGAGAAGCATGGATACCGCCAGCGCGCCGGAAATGGCGAGACGGATCAATTTTCTGGTTGAATTCATGGACAAAGCCTCCATTTATGTGTTTAAGTGAACGTGGTTTGCGTTATTTGCTGTTCAGCGCACGACCGAGCCAGATGGAAGCGATATCCATGGCCGCCCAAAGGCTGTTCTTTTCGGTCTTTTTGACAATGCGCTCCTTCATACGGACATTCGGATTGGTCTGCTGGAGCTGCACGGAAACACGCTTGGCAACCGGCATTCCTTTCACTTCGCCGGACTCCAGAATCTGCATCATGATGATATGCGAGTCGCTCATAGAGCCGTAGTAGATAATGTTTTCTTTCCGCATCAGCGGGTGACCTTTATATTCCAGAAGCGCGTTCTTCTTGGCTGTGGTAGGCATGATATACTCCTTTTATCGTTACAAAACGGTTACATCTTAAGGTTACATTATGGAAACAGTATAGCACGCGAATACGCTTTTGTCAAACCATAATTGGTTTTTGGTTGGAAAGGCGCGTATTTTGTGCTAGAATAGAATCAAAAATACAACAGATAGATGGATTGGGACAAACAATGAAATTCGCTTTTTTTACGCTGGGCTGCAAGGTGAATCTGTTTGAAACACAGGCATTGATGCAGCTGGCCGTTTCGCGCGGGCATGAGATTGTGGACACGGACGCCGATGCAGTGATCGTCAATACCTGTACGGTCACGTCGGTATCCGACCATAAAAATATTCGCGCGTTTCATAAACTGCGCAGAGACAATCCGCATGCCGTCATTGCAGCATGCGGCTGTTTTGCGCAGACAGATCCGGATAAAATCCGTGCAACAGGGGAGATCGACCTGATTTGCGGCACGCATAACCGCGCGCAAACGATAGAATTATGTGAAGCCGCGGTCAGCGGACGGACTGTTCCGGCGGTAGAAACCGATGGGCCGGCATATGAGGCGATGCCGGCAGGCGTTCCCAAGGGACGCACGCGCGCGCTGCTGAAGATTGAAGATGGCTGCAATAATTTCTGCACGTACTGCATCATCCCCTATGCGCGCGGGAGAGTACGCTCGCTTCCACCGGAACAGACGGTGAGCGAGGCGGCAAGGATGAAGGCGGCGGGCGTGCATGAGATCGTATTGACCGGCATTGAGATCGCCTCCTATGGACGGGATCTTGAGCCTCCTGTGTCCCTGGTGGAGCTGCTCTGCAAATTGCTGGCTTTATATCCGGATATTCGCTTCCGGCTTGGCTCGCTCGATCCGCGCGTTGTGGATGAAGCCTTCGGCAGCCGCCTGTCGGGCTTTGATAATTTGGCGCGGCATTTTCATCTTTCTCTGCAAAGCGGCTGTGATGCGGTGCTGGAGCGTATGGGGAGAAAATATACGGCCGACCAATATTATAACAGTGTGCAGATCCTGCGGCGCGCATTTCCCGACTGTTCGATTACGACCGACTTGATCGTCGGTTTCCCGGGAGAAACCGACGAGGAATTTGAACAAACGCTTTTATTCCTGGAAAAGTGCGCCTTCGCATCCGTTCACGTATTCCCGTATTCGATCCGAAAGGGCACACGCGCGGCCGATATGCCAGGGCAAGTTCCGCAGGGGGTCAAAACGGCGCGGGCGGCGCGGGCCAAGCGCCTCGCGGCACAATTGAGCGAAGCCTATCGGCGCCGCTTCATCGGGCGCTGCCTGCATGCACTGCCTGAGCATTCGGTGCCGGACGGGCTATGGGCGGCGCATGGGACATACGGCTTTCCTATCTATATAAGAGGAAACGGCGCTGCGAAAAACCAGCCTGTAGATGTGTATGTGCGGGCGGTGTATCGTGACGGCGTGCTGGCAGAAATAAATTGATTGAGAGCGTAACCAACCGCGTGATTCCTCCATAGTATGAAGTGAAATCTTTGATAGGAGGAAAAACGTATGTGTTCTTCTAACTCTTTCTTCGGCGAAAACAACTGGTGGTGGATCATTGTTGTTATCATCCTGATCTGGATCTGCTGCTGCGATCAGGGGAACCGCGGTGAAATGAACGGCTGCTGCGGCTGCGGCAACAACTGCTGCTGCTGATTCCCTGAGGTCCCCCACATAGACGGAAACAGTGCAAGACAGGCGGCGCGGCAGATTGCCCGCCGCCTGCTGTGATGAGGGCACAAAAATTTTTTGTGGAAAATTGAATTTTCCTCTTGCCAAATGGGAAAATATGCGGTAAACTATATAAGCACTGTTCGTGAGAACAGCGTAAATGAGGATATTTTCTTGGAGGAATAGCGATATGTTGGCAGGCGAATTTCGTAACGGCACGACCTTTGAAATGGATGGTCAGGTGCTTCAGGTTGTCGAATTTCAGCATGTAAAGCCGGGCAAAGGCGCTGCGTTCGTTCGCGTAAAAATGAAGAACGTGATTACCGGCGCGGTAACTGAGCGTTCCTTCAACCCGACTGATAAATACGAAGCTGCGTATGTAGAGCGCCGCGATATGCAGTATCTCTACAATGAAGGCGACCTTTACTACTTCATGGATAACGAGACCTATGAGCAGATCCCGATCGGCAAGGATACGCTGGGCGACGATTTCCGTTTTGTAAAAGAAAA
>DXDO01000158.1 GCA_019115425.1 Candidatus Agathobaculum merdigallinarum
CGCCATGGGTCTTGTAGTAGCCGACCAGCGCCTCGTGCAGGAAGCCGTAGCCCTGCTCGTCGCCATAGCCGTGGAAGGTCTCCTGCTTGGCCTGATCCTCGACCGCCGCGTGCAGCGCGTCGATGACCGCCGGCACGAGCGGACGGGTCACGTCGCCAATGCCCAGACGGATGATGTCCGCTTCCGGGTGTGCGGCGGAATATTCATTGACCTTTCGGGCAATGGTGGAGAACAGATAGCTCTGCTCGAGGTTGTCGTAATTCTTATTGATCTGCATGTTCTTTGCTCCTTTTCAGCGATGCTGCGACAAACGCCTTGAACAGCGGATGCGCGCGGTTGGGGCGGGACTTAAACTCGGGGTGGAACTGTACGCCGATGTAGAACGGATGCTCCGGAATCTCAACGGTCTCCACCAGCTCGCCCGTGGGCGAGGTGCCGGTAATGATCATACCGCGGCTTTCGATCTGCTCGCGGAAGCTGTTGTTGAACTCATAGCGATGGCGGTGGCGCTCGGAGATCATCTCGGAGCCGTAAGCCTCAGCCATGATGGTGTTCGGACGGATCTTGCACGGATACGCGCCCAGGCGCATGGTGCCGCCCTTTTTGGAAACGCCCTGCTGGCTCTCCATCAGGTCGATGACCGGATGGGTGGAATCCGGATCGAACTCGGAGGAGTTTGCATCCTCAAAGCCGAGCACGTTGCGGGCATAGCTCATGACCGCGATCTGCATGCCGAGGCAGATGCCGAAGTAGGGGATGCCCTGCACACGGGCGTAATTCGCCGCGCAGATCATGCCCTCTACGCCGCGGGGGCCGAAGCCGCCGGGCAGGATGATGCCGTCGACCTCGCCGAGCAGCTTGTCCGCAGTCGAGTCGTTGATCTCTTCGGAATCGACCCAGTCGATATCCACAAAGCAGCCGTTTTCATAGCCGCCGTGCTGCAGCGCCTCTGCAACGGAGAGGTATGCGTCGTGCAGCTTGACGTATTTGCCGACCAGCGCGATCTTGACATGGTCCTTGCGCGCCGCGATGCGCTCGAGCATCGCGATCCAGTCGCTCATATCGCCCTTGGGCGCGCCGATGGACAGCTCGCGGCACACGATGTCGGACAGATGGCTCTCCTCCAGCATCATGGGCGCCTGATACAGCACGGGCAGGGTGCGGTTCTCGATGACGCAGTCCGGCTGGACCGTGCAGAACATGGAGATCTTGCGCTTGATGTCGTCGTCCATCGGCTGATCGACGCGGGCGACGATGATGTCCGGGGAAATGCCCAGACCGCGCAGCTCCTTGACCGAGTGCTGGGTAGGCTTGGACTTGGGCTCGTTCGAGCCGGAGATGTACGGGACCAGAGTCACATGGATGAACAGGCAGTTGCGGCGGCCGACCTCGGTCGCCACCTGACGGATGGCTTCGAGGAAGGGCTGGGACTCGATATCGCCCGTGGTGCCGCCGATCTCGGTGATGACCACATCCGCCGAGGTCTTTTTGCCGACCGAGTAGATGAAGGACTTGATCTCGTTGGTGATGTGCGGGATGACCTGCACGGTCTCGCCCAGGTATTCGCCTGCGCGCTCCTTGTTGAGCACGTTCCAGTATACCTTGCCGGTGGTCAGGTTGGAGAACTTGTTGAGGTCCTCGTCGATGAAGCGCTCATAGTGGCCGAGGTCGAGGTCGGTCTCTGCGCCGTCATCGGTGACGTAAACCTCACCGTGCTGGAACGGGCTCATCGTGCCCGGGTCAACGTTGATGTAAGGATCGAGCTTCTGCGCGGCGACCTTGAGGCCGCGGCTTTTCAGCAGGCGGCCGAGGGATGCGGCGGTGATGCCCTTGCCCAGACCGGAGACCACGCCGCCGGTCACGAAAATGTACTTTGTCATATCTCGATTTCCCCCTTAAATACAGTGGTGGCCGCGCCCGTCATGAACACGGTTTTATCGGTGTAGCGCACGGTCAGATCGCCGCCGCGCAGGTGTACGGTGATATCCTCGTCCTTTGCCGCGTGCCCCATGAGGACCGCCGCGACGCCGACCGCGCACGCGCCCGTGCCGCAGGCCCAGGTTTCACCCGAGCCGCGCTCCCACACGCGCATTTTCAAACTGCCGTCCGGCAGGACGTTGACAAACTCGGTGTTGACGCGCTCCGGAAACAGCGCGTGATGCTCAAACTTGGGGCCGATCCGCTCGAGATCCAGCCCATCGATATCCTCGGTCAGAAAAATCACACAGTGTGGGTTGCCCATCGAGACGCAGGTGATGTGATACACCTTTTCGTCCACCACGAGCGGCGCGCCAATCACGGTGTCGCCTTCCAGATCCACCGGGATATCCTGCGGCTTTAAAATTGCCGCGCCCATATCCACGCGGGCAGAAAGCATTTTGCCGTCTTTTACGGTCAGCTCGAGCGTTTTGACGCCCGAAAGCGTGTCGACTGTGACCGTGGTGCGGCCGTCCGTCATGCCGTTGTCATACAGGTATTTGCCCACACAGCGGATGCCGTTGCCGCACATCTTGCCCTCCGAGCCGTCGGCGTTGAAGATGCGCATCTGCGCGTCCGCTTTATCCGAAGGGGAGATCAGGATGATGCCGTCGCCGCCGATGCCGAAGTGCGGCTCGCTCAGCCGGACGGAAAGCTCCTCGGGGTTGGGGACCGTCTGGTCGAAACAGTTGAAATAGATATAGTTGTTGCCGCAGCCGTGCATCTTGGTGAAGGACAGCTTCACGCGGTTTCCCTCCTTGATCCAAATAAAAAATGGTATATGAGCGGGGAGTTACAGTCCCTTCGCTCATATACCAATTAGTATACCATATCCCAGCGCAAATTTCTCTACCGAATTGAAAAAAAGAGGGAAAAATTTGTCGTTGGGCGGCGTTCGGTTTTGGTCGGTATCGCACAAATTGACGGTTATCCAGGCGTTTCACCCTGGATGATCGCCTCGGCGATCTCGCGTTTGGTGCGCCGCCGCTTCATGGCCTGCTGCTCGATGTAGGCGTGCGCCTCGGGCTCGGACATGGCGCAGCATTCGATCAGCAGGCATTTCGCGCGGTCGACTGCGCGGATGCCCTCGATGCGCTGCTGCAGACGGCGGTTTTCGGTTTGCAGGCCGGTCAGCCGCCGGCACGCGGCGCGCGTCAGGCGCAGCGCCTGCAGGAACACCACGCGCGAGAGCGGCTTGGGCACGACCAGCACGCCGTCGTCCTCCACCTTTTCGGCAACGCTGTCGGCGATCTCGGCCTTGACGAGCAGGATGACGCCGGCGAGCGTATCCTGTGCTGCGGACTGCGCCATTTCGTGGCCGAATTCGTCGGGCAGGGGCGTGTTGACCAGAACGAGGCCGTATACCCCGTCCAGCAGCGCGCGGCGGGCCGCCGCACCCGAGGAGGCGTGGCACAGCTGCGCCTGCACGCCGCAGGAGGTGAGGAACTGCGCGAGCATGGTATGGGATTTTTCCGTTGCGGAAACGATCAGGATGCGTTCCAAGCAGCGTCCCCTCCTTTCGGACAGTAGGTATTGACAGACAAAACGAAGTGGATCAATACCGTTCGAAGTAGAGGATGCGCTCGGCAGCAATGCGGTCGTCCGCGAGTGCGATGCGGTCGTGCTCCGCCTGCTTGGCGGCGAAGAATGCTTCTCGTGCCTTCTGCGGCAGGTAGCGGGCGATAAATTCGCTGCTCTCTGCGCAGCGGATCGCATCGCACAGCGAGGCTGGCAGGGATTCATACTGCGCGCGCACTGCATCGGGTGCAGTGAACAGGTTTTCGTCGCAGGCGGGCGCAAGCGGGAGGCGCTGCTCCATACCGTCCAGACCTGCATGGATGAGCAGCGCGAACACAATATAAGGGTTGATGCAGCCGTCAAACGCGCGCACCTTCATGCGGTTGGCCTGACCGCCGCCCGTAAGCGGGACGGAGATCAGCGGCGAGCGGTTGCGGTGCGACCAGGTGATATACTTGGGCGCTTCAAACTCGCCGAGCCGGAGGAAGGAGTTGGTCAGCGGGTTGCCGAACGCGGTCATTTCCGCGGCACGGCGCAGGATGCCCGCGACAAAGCTGCGTCCCTCTGCAGCGTCCGCAAACGAGGGATGGAACAGGTTTTTGCCGTCCTTGACGATCGAGATGGACAGATGCAGCCCGCTGCCCGGGGCGCTGGGCAGCGGCTTGGGCAGGAAGGAGGCGTACAGACCGCTGGATGACGCCATCGACTTGACCACCCATTTGAAGGTGACGAAGTTGTCCGCGGCCTCGAGCGCTTCGGCATAGCGGAAGTCGACCTCGTTCTGCCCCGGTCCCTGCTCGTGGTGCGAGGACTCGGGCTGGATGTTCATCTCCTCGAGCGTCAGGCAGATCTGGCGGCGCACGTTTTCCGCCTTGTCGAGCGGGGCGACGTCAAAATACTCGCCGTGGTCGTGCGGGATGGTGGTGGGGTGGCCGTTTTCGTCCAGCTCGAACAGGTAGAATTCGCTCGCCGTGCCCATCGTGATCGCGCAGCCCGCGCGCCGCGCGCGGCGGCTCGCCTCGCGCAGCAGGTAGCGGCCGTCGCCCTCAAAGGGCGTGCCGTCCGGATAGCGGATATCGCAGTAAAAGCGCACCACGCGCCCCTGCGCCGGCCGCCACGGCAGCACGGACAGCGTGGCCGGGTCGGGGAACAGCAGCAGGTCGGAGACATCCACGTTCAGAAAGCCGCGCAGGGACGATGCGTTGAAGTGGATGCCGTGCTCGAACGCGCGCGGCAGCTCGGTCGGCATAATGGCGATATTTTTCTGGTTGCCAAAGATATCGCAGAACGCCAGACGGATGAATTTCACATCGTTTTCTTCGATAAATTGTATGACTTCGCTTTTGATCGCATCCATAAAGCTGCGCTCCTCTCCGAAATGGATTCCGTAGGATTTCAGGATTCGTAAGTATAAAGCTGGTGATAGCCCGCCTCCGGATTGGGGGAGAGCACATGGTATTTCTGCGCGAGCAGCGCCTTCGCGTCCCCGCCGAAGTAACGGCAGAAAGCCTCCACATAGGGGGCGATCCTGTCCATGTCGTCCGCCGTGGCCTCGCTCACCAGCACCTGACGGGGCAGCCCCTCCGGGGCTTTATCACATCTTAACACAATTTTGCCGCCGTGCATACCGGTACCGCAGAAATTGCTTGCCGGATATGCGCCGTTCTGTCCGATGCCGAGCACGAGGATCAGCCCGCCCGCCTGATATTCGCCGAGGAACGAACCGGCCTTGCCGCCGATCACCATGACCGGATAGTGCTGCTGATAGGCCTTCATATGGATGCCGCCGCGGTAGCCGCAGTCACCCTGAATGAAGATGCGCCCGCCGCGCATGCCATAGCCGCAGGCGTCGCCGACGTTGCCGTGGATGATGATATCGCCCTCGTTCATCGTGTCGCCAACGG
>DXDO01000016.1 GCA_019115425.1 Candidatus Agathobaculum merdigallinarum
CACATGGTCGAGCGCACCTTGCTCAGCGTCAGGCCGAGGTTGTCCTTGAGCGAACCGGCGTACGGAACATAGGAGTCGACGCCTTCCTCGAACGAGAGCTTCTGCTCGCCGCCCATGTCGTAGCGCTGCCAGTTGCGGGCGCGCGCGGAGCCTTCGCCCCAGTATTCCTTCATATAAGAACCGTTGATGTTGACCTTGTTGGTCGGGGATTCGTCAAAGCGCGAGAAATAGCGGCCGAGCATGAGAAAGTCCGCGCCCATCGCGAGCGCCAGCGTGCAGTGATAGTCGTGCACGATGCCGCCGTCCGAGCAGATCGGAACGTAAACGCCGGTCTCGAGGAAGTATTCGTCGCGCGCCGCGGCGACCTCGATCAGCGCGGTCGCCTGACCGCGGCCAATGCCCTTCTGCTCGCGGGTAATGCAGATCGAGCCGCCGCCGATGCCGACCTTGACAAAGTCCGCACCCGCGTCCGCGAGAAAGCGGAAGCCCTCGCGGTCAACCACGTTGCCCGCGCCGACCTTGACGCTGTCGCCATAGTTCTCACGGATCCACGCGAGCGTGCGGCTCTGCCACTCGGAAAAGCCTTCGGACGAGTCGATGCACAGCACGTCCGCGCCCGCCTCGACCAGCGCGGGGACACGCTCGGCGTAGTCGCGGGTATTGATGCCCGCGCCGACTACATAGCGCTTGTGCTCGTCGAGCAGCTCGAGCGAGTTGGCCTTGTGGCTGTCGTAGTCCTTGCGGAACACGAGGTAAACCAGATGCTGCTCGTCGTCGACAAGCGGCAGGGAGTTGAGCTTGTGGTCCCAGATGATGTCGTTTGCGGTCTTGAGCGTGGTATCCGCCGGGGCGGTGATCAGCTTGTCAAACGGGGTCATGAACTCAGAAACCTTGACGCTGGTCTCCATGCGGGAGACGCGGTAGTCGCGGCTGGTGACAATGCCGAGAAGCTTGCCGTTTGCCGTGCCATCCTCGGTGACCGCCATCGTGGAGTGGCCGGTGCGCGCCTTAAGCGCGAGCACATCCGCCAGCGTCTGCTCGGGACGCAGGTTGGAGTCCGATACGATAAAGCCCGCCTTGTAGCTCTTGACGCGGGCGACCATTGCGGCCTCGCTCTCGATGGTCTGCGAGCCGTAAATAAAGGAGATGCCGCCCTCCTGCGCGAGCGCGATCGCCATGCGGTCATCCGAAACCGCCTGCATGATGGCCGAAACCATCGGGATGTTTGCATACAGCGCCGACTGCTCGCCCTTGCGGTATTTGACGATCGGGGTGCGCAGACTGACGTTTGCCGGAATGCACTCGGCGGAAGAATAGCCCGGCACCAGCAGATATTCATTGAAGGTATGCGAGGGCTCACTGAAGTAATACGCCATATCGTTTCTCCTTTTCTCCGTTCCTGTTTTTCCAGATTCTATAATGCATTATTATAGCCTTTTTACGCGGCAAAGTAAAGCGGGCATATGACTGATTTTGTAGGACTTTGCCAGTTGCCCCTTATGCAAACTGCGCGGGAACAGTTCACCCCCTCCCTCACATCGCGGAATTGAGCCCGAAAAATTTTTCTTTGTTATCAACAGAATATCAACGAGAAAGAAAGCGTCCCGACCGTTACAGTCGGGACGCTTTCTTTTGGAAATGAGGAATGAATGTCGTGGGCAATGTTTATGCTTGCGGGATCGTCCGGCTGTGCCGGTATCCCTTTCATTTATCGGTAACAGCTTAGCACTTTCACTCCGTTCGGTCAACCGTTTCCTTCATTCTTTAACACGATCTTAACCCGTTTCCTGACACCAGACCGTCCCCGTATGGAAGAAGTATAAAACGCACTGTCTGACCGGCCGGCCAAAGATCTCACGCACCGCAAACGCATACGCTTCAAGCTGCGGGCGATACTGCGCCGCGCGGGCGGCGACGTTGTTTTCGGGAACACGATCGGTCTTAAAGTCCAGAATGACGAAGCCCCCCGGCGTGTCGATCAGGCAGTCGATCACGCCCTGCAGCAGCACATTTTCCTCCGGCGCGTCCGCCGCGACCGGAAAATACCGGCCGGCAGGCGCCAGAACGGAAAACTTAAACTCCCGCCGCACCGTATTTTTCGCCATCAGTCCGCGATATAACTCGGAGGCAAAAAACGCATCGATCTTCGCTGTATCCACGGCCGCCGCCTGCTCGGGCGACAGGATGCGTTTTTCCTCAAGCCGTTTCAGCTCCTGCTCCACGCCGCCCGGCGCGCTCGCCGCCGTAAAATCGCAGAACTGCATGAACAGATGGTGCGCCGTGCCGATCTCAGCGGGCGTCAGCTTGCGCGCTCCCTGCTCAAACAGCGGCGCGCGCAGCTTGGGCTCGCGGCGCGGGGGCGGGGTCTCCTCTGCCGCCTCGTCCGCGCGGTATCCGCGGCCAACGCCGGTCGCGGTCAGCTTGCTCGGCAGGTCGGACAGATATGCGTGCGGGTAGCTGAGGTAGGGCTTGACCTCGTAGCCCGCCGCATCCGCTTCCTCGAAACGGAGGACCTCCTCCGCTTCGGGCGCGGCCAGCTCCTCCGGCCGGTACACACGCAGGGTAAACGCATCACAGTCCGTGCCATGCTCGGGCACCTCCAGCCCGTAGTCCTCTCGCAGCGCGCGCGTGCAGGGATGCCGCAGAAGCGGCGCGACGATCCACGCGAGCGGCGCGCGCACCGCGCCCATCGCGTACTGCGGCAGCTCGTCGAGCGACGCGAGCCGCGCCCACTTTTCGAGCGACTTTTGCAGCGTCCCGCTCGCGCAGGTAATGATGAGCTTCTCCTTCGCGCGGGTGAGCGCCACATACAGCACGCGCAGCTCCTCGCTCACCATCTCGCGCCGCTGCTGCACCGCGACCGCTGTGCGCTCAACCGTATTGTACTGCACGCCGCGTTCTCTGTCGCGGCACTTGGAGCCGAAGCCCAGCTCCTTGTGCACGAGCACCGGCTCACGCAGGTCGGCTTCGTTAAACTGCTTGGCGCAGTCCGCCACGATCACGACGGGGAACTCCAGTCCCTTGGACTTGTGGATGGACAGGATGCGCACCGCGCCGCCGGTCGCCTCCGCACCCACGGTCTGGAAGTCCTCGCCGGTCTCCTGCATACCCCGCAGCAGGCGCACGAACGCGAACAGGCCGCGGAAGCCCTGTCCCTCGAACGCGCGCGCCCGCTCGAAAAACGCCAAAAGGTTCGACTGCCGCTGTGCGCCGTTCGGCAGCGCACCGTACAGCCCCAAAGCGCCGGTCTCGTCGTAGATCTCCCACAGCAGACGGTAGACCGGCTGGTCGCAGGCGAACTCGCGCAAAAAGTCCAGCCGCTGCAAAAATGCTTCCGCCTTGGGGAAATCCGCGCGCGCGGCAAGCAGCGCGTCATAGTAGCTTGCCTTGCGGTCGACCAGGCGGATGTCCGCCAACTCCTGTTCGGTAAAGCCGAACAGCGGCGAGCGCAGCACGCCGATCAAATCCACATCCTGCCGCGGGTTGTCGATCACGCGCAAAAGCGACACCATCGTGCCGACCTCGGCGGTCTCGAGCAGTCCGCCGCGCTCCTCCGCGCTCGCGGAGACGCCCACCTGCTCGAGCGCGGCGATGAACGTGCGCGCCTTGGTCTTGGGCGAGCGCAGCAGGATGACGATATCCCCGGGCGTGACCGGACGCAGCGCGCCCGTGCCCTTATCGGTCACTGGGAAGCCCTCATCCAGCAACTGCCGGATGCGCCCCGCCGCGAGCCGCGCTTCGAGCGCGGTCTTGTCCGGCGCGTCGTCGTCCTCGCCGAGGCCCGCCGCATCCACCAGCAGCACCTCGGTCTGATAGCGCGGATTGCCCGCGTCCGGATAGTAATCCGCGCCGAGGTGCAGCGCTTCGCGGTCGGTATACTGCAAATCGCCCACGGTTTCGCCCATGACGGCCGAAAACAGGTAGTTGCACGCATCCAGCACGGCCGCGCGCGAGCGGAAGTTCTGTCCCAATATCACGCGGCGCGCCTGACCGTCCTGCGCCTTGTCCGCGTCCGCGAACGCGCGGTATTTGGACAGGAAGATGGACGGGTCGGCCAGACGGAAGCCGTAAATGCTCTGCTTGACGTCGCCCACCATGAACAGGTTGGTCTCGTCTCGGGACAGCGCGCGGAAGATCGCGTCCTGCACCGCGTTCGTGTCCTGATACTCGTCCACCGCGATCTCGGCAAAGCCCTCGGACAGGGTTTTCGCGAGCTGGGAGGGCTCACCCTTGTCGTACAGCAGGTGCACCGCGAAGTGCTCAAGGTCATTGAAATCCGCCGCGTTGCGCGCGCGCTTGGCCGCGGAAAACGCATCGTCGAGCGCATCCACCATGTCGCACAGCGCGGCGAGCGCAGGCGCGGTCAGGCCGCGGTCGCACTCAGCTTCCTCCGCTGTGACGGTCAGCCATTTGTCGCGGATGGTCCCCGCAACCGTTTTCCACTCCTCGCGCATGGCCTTGATCTCCTCGAGGAATTCCTTGTCCTCGAACTTGCGCGCAGCTTTGAGCCGGTCGAAAGTGATGCGCCGCGCGGCCTCGACGCAGGTATCCCAGTCCCCGCCGTGCAGCGCGTCCAGCAGGCGTTCAGCCTGATTGAGGTCGCTCGTCAGCGCGGGCAGGTAGGCGTCCGCCAGTTCGTCGATGCCGGTCACCTCATCCACCGCCGTGTGCAGGAACGCCGCGCCGTGCTCCGCCGCCGCGCGCGCCTGCGCAAGCAGCACGCGGCCGTGCGGCGTATCCATACCGCGGGCGTACAGCCCCTCGCGCACGTCCGCGAGGAACGCGCGCGGGTCGGGATGCGCCTGTATCTTTTCGTAGGTGCTTAAAATGACCTCGCCCAGCTTTTTGTCGTCGCGCCCGGCGGTCAGCAGGTCGCAGAGCGCGAAAAAGCCCTCATCTCCGCGCTCATACGCCGCGTCGAGCACCTCTTCGAGCACCTCAGCGCGCAATATCTTGCCCTCGTTCTCGTCCATCAGGCGGAAGTCGGGCGCGATGCCGAGCGCCGCCGCCTGCTCGCGCGCGAGCGACAGGCAGAGCGCATGCACGGTCGTGATCTTCGCGCGGTGCACGAGAAACAGCTGGCGGCGCAGGCGCGTGTCGCGCGGGTTGTTCGCCACCGCGTCGCCCAGCGCGCGCCCGATACGCTCGCGCATCTCAGCTGCCGCCGCGTTGGTGAAGGTCACGAGCAGCAGGCGGTCGATGTCTACCGGATCGTCCGGATCGGTCAGGCGCGTGAGTACGCGCTCGACCAGCACCGCGGTCTTGCCCGAGCCGGCCGCCGCCGAGACAAGCAGCGCGCCGCCCCGGTTATGGATCGCAATTTCCTGATCTTTGGTCCACTGCGGCATTACTGCTCACCCCCTACCTGCTGCCAGAAGTCCTCATCTGATAAGTGTCTCAGCCACCGCGCCTTGTCGCCCGCCGTCTCGTCGAACCGGCAGGCTGCGCGGAACTCGCACCAGTCGCAATAGCTGGAATTTTTGTCCTTTTTGCATGGGTCGGCGGTCACGCTGCCGCCTCGCAGCTCACGCCCCATTTCAAGCAGCTTTTCGTGCGTATAGCGCGCGAGCCGCCCGAATTTCGCGAGGTCTGCCACCGCGGATTTGGCTGCAAGCGTCGGCTCGTCCTCACCCTTTTTGGTCTTGATCGTGACCGGAATGAACCGCCCGTCGCCCTCGAGCCCGTGCTCCATCGCTTCGAGCAGTTCCATGTCGTCACTGAGCAGGCCGCTGCGGCGCAGCGCCTTGTCGCGCATTGCGCGCAGGGCGCTCTCGTCAATATCGCGCGACGCGTCGGGCAGTTCATCCCGCACCGGCACGTACAGCACGCCCGCGGGCACGATCTCGTTCAGTTCGGCTTCGAGCCGCTGCCGGTAGCGGTCCAGCCCCTCCTGCTGGAGGGCGTACAGATAGATAATGAGCTGCATGTTCAGCCCGTACCAGATGTCCGAGAGCGAAAACGACTTTTTGCCGCTCTTGTAGTCCATCACGCGCAGATACAGCCGCCCGTTTTTGATGTAGCCGTCCACGCGGTCCACCTTACCGGACAGGGATACCGACAGGTCGCCGTCCGCGCACTCGACCGGCGGCAGGTCGCCGCCGCGTGAAAAGTCCACCTCGTAGTCGATGGGCGCAAAGTCCGAGATACGCAACTCGTCCAGCACGTTGTTCAGAATCTGCTCGACCGTACGCACAAGGCGCCCGAACAGGTAACGGAAGCGCGCGGTCTTGTTTTCCAGCCCGCCGAGTTCCTCCTGCACATACTGCCGCACCGCCGCGCGGCAGACGCGCTTCACGGTCTGCTCATCCGCCGCAGCCGCGCCGCCCTCCAGCTTGCCGAGCGCGTCCAGCGCATGCTCGAGCACGTAGTGGATAAACGTACCTGTCTCGAGCGCGTCAAACCGCGCCACCTTGCGCGGCTTGGCTTTCAGCCCGTACTGCATAAAGAACGCAAACCGGCAGGAGTAGAACGTATCCACGCGCGAAGCGGTCAGGTTCAGGCTCTTGCCATACAGTCCGTCGATCGTGTGCGGGCTGACCAGCGGGCCGCGCCCGCGTTTTTGTGCCGCGGCGTTATGCACGCGCTCATCATCCTGATAATAGTCGTAGGCCGCGCGCACCGCCGCCGTCCGGTCGCCGGACAGATAGGCGCACGCCAGTTCGACCGCTGGGCGCTCGGCCTGCAAACGGTCGCGCACGGTCTCGGTCTGGTGTACGGCAACCGGCACGCTGGGCAGCAGATCCTGCACCGTGCCGATAAAGTAGGACGGCCGCGACTCACCGCCGGACGCGTCGGTCATATGCCACGAGAGCAGCAGTTCATCCGTCGGACAGGCAAGCGCGCGGTACAGCGTCTCCTGCTCCATGAGCAGACGCTCCACGCCGGACGCCTTCAGTTCCACGCCGAGCGCATCCAGCTTATCGCGGTCCATGTCGCTGAGCAGCGAGGTGGAGGACGGCGCCTTGGGGATCAGACCGTCGTTGATCCCGAGCAGGATGACGTATTTCGCGTTTTCCAGACACGCGCGCTCAATGTTGCCGCAGGTCACGCGGTCGAGCGAGACCGGAATGGTGCCCACGTCGTACTCGCCCAGCACCAGCCGGAACAGCTGCGCGAACCGCTCGGCGGTGAGCGGCGTCTCCCCGCACACCCACGAGAACTGTTCCATCGCGGAGACCAGAATCTCCCACAGCTGGCGGTATTCGTCTGCAAGCTGCAAACGTCCCGCGGCCTCGTGCGCCGCCGCGCGCTCACTCATACGCCCCGGTGCATCCACGGCCAGCAAAAAGGCGTACAGCGCACGCACGCAGTCGGATGCGGGGTTGTCACCCTTCAGCGCTTCCCGCAAGGCGGAGAACGGCGCGATCGCCCGCGCGCGCAGTTCGTTGAGTTCTGTAAGCTGGGCGCGGGAGCGGTCGTCAAACGGCAGGCCGTAGCCATCCGGATGCTCTGTCCAGCCGCGCTCCCACGCGCCGCCGCGGATGTTCCAGGTCAGCACATAGTTTTCCAGCCGGTCCACTTCGTCGCGCGTTAGGCTGGTCAATCCGATCTTGAGGCAGCCAAACATGTCCTCATATTTGAAGTAGGACTGCGCCGCGTCGAGCGCGCCCGTGACGAATGCCATCGGCGGACGGGAAAGCAGGTCAGGCTTTTCCGCGAGAAACACCGGCACATCATGCCGCGCCATCGCCATGGCGAGGAACGCGCTGTATGGCTCGATGTCGCGCGCGGCGACCACAAAATCGCAATAGCGCGCGCCTTCGTCGCGCACCTTGCGGCGGATATACGCCGCGGCGTGCTCGCATTCGTCAAAAGGCGAAGCCGCCGCGTAAATGCGCACCCCGCGCGCGTCCTCATGCACGGTGCGCACGGGCAGCAGGCTTTCCTCCTCGACTGCCGCCAGTCCCGCCGGACGCGCAATCCTGCTTGCGCCGAGGTCGATCTGCTCATCTGTCTTGTTGTGGCGCTTTGCCATGCGGGTCAGCGTCTTGACGGTCTTACAGCCGGTCACAAAAATTTCGGGATATGCCATATCGCAGGTAACAGCAGCCGCAAGCGGCACGCCTGTGGCCAGCATCGCATCGATGACCGACAGCTCCTGCGGCGTAAAGCCAAGAAATCCATCCAGATAGACCGCCGCGCCGTCCAGCACATGGCTTTCCGCCAGCCGATCGCGCAGATGGGTCAGCTGGTCGCGCGGGTCGGGCAGCGACTCGTCGCACAGGCGGTCATAGACGGTCAAAAGCTGTGCGAGGTCAGACAGCTTAGCCGAAAGCGCCGCGTCCTCACACTCCGCTGACGCTGCAAACAACGTCTCAGGCGCGACCGCACAGGTCTTGCATTCATCCACCAGCCGCAGGGCTTCTTTTAACAGCTCGGGCTTGTCCGCCAGCCCGTTCCAAACCGACAGGCCGGCCTGCACCCGCCGCGCGGCCTCCTGCAGGGTCAAAAGCTGTCCCGCAGGGGTGAGCATCTGCTGGGCCAGTCCGCCCACCTCGGAAAACACGCGGTCGGCAAGGCGGGAAAACGTCAGCACCTCAGCGGTGCGCGCGCCGTGGTTATCTGTCGCCGCAGCAAGGCGGCGCTCCATCCGGTGTGAGTTCAGCTCGGGGACAAGCAGCACCTGCCGTCCCTCGCCCGTCCGGCACAGCCCCGCAATCTCCCGCAGAACCTGCGTCGTCTTGCCGCTGCCCGCGCGGCCCGTCCAAATTCGCATGGCGTTCTCCCCTTTCATCGGCTTTTATCATACCATGCCCACAGCGGGCGCGCAAGCGGGCGGTATGGGCCGCGATCCCCATATTGTCGTCCTACACAAAGGAATGGCCCCTCCATGTCGCTCTGTGCTCCTCCGTGTCGCTCCGTGTCCCTCCGCTCCGTGTCCCTCCGTGTCCCTCCGGAAAATGATGGTTGACTTTTCGCTATAAATCGACTATACTATACGAGCGTGCTCAAGACGCCTCTGTAGCTCAGTCGGTAGAGCAGGGGACTGAAAATCCCCGTGTCGGTGGTTCGATTCCGCCCGGAGGCACCAAAAAAGGAACCATTATCCGATGGTTCCTTTTTTTATCTTCATCTGGGCTGAGCACAGATGAGAAAATCGGTTTCCGGCGTATTTTCCACGCCGCAGTCTTTGCCCCTGCAAAAGTGTTTCTGTGCAGCAAAGCTCTGTAAAGAACGACCAAGGGCGGCGGCATGAAGCCTTTCCTTTTTGTAACAAAACGATATTGCATCCGATTCAATTATATTGTAACCTCTTTTTGTAGCATCATATGAATGATCAATACCGCTTTTTCTTATAAAACGTATGCAATAAAACCGGAAGTCGGCTTCATTTTACCATCATAATCGAAATACTGCTGCAACATGCAGTGCCATTGATGGAGTTCGGCATATTGCCAGTCAGCAAATATGTATTTATATGGGGTGCAGCATGGTATTCAGCAGCTTGGCGTTTCTCTTCTTTTTTCTTCCCTCGGTGTTGTTTTTCTATTATCTTGTTCCGCAGAAGCATCTGGCCGCGCGCAACGGCGTGCTGCTGGCCTTCAGCCTGTTCTTTTATTTTTATGGCGAACCGCGTCTGATCGTCCTGCTGCTCCTGTCCATTTTGATCAACTATGTTTTCGGCTTGCTCATGCGCAGCCCGCATAAAAAGGCGTGGCTCGTTCTGTGCATCGTCATCAATGTGGCGATGCTCGGCATTTATAAATATCTGAACTTTTTTATTTCAACCGCAAACAGCCTGTTCGGCGCGGCGATTCCGCTGACGAATATCGTCATGCCGATCGGCATTTCATTTTACACCTTTCAGGCGCTCAGCTATGTCATCGATGTCTACCGCAGGGACGCATGGCCCCAGAAAAACCCCTTCTCACTGGCGCTGTATGTTTCCATGTTCCCGCAGCTCATCGCAGGCCCGATCGTACGCTATCACGATGTGGACAAGCAGATTGCACAGCGCGAGCACAAGGCCGCAGTCTTTTCCGAGGGCATCGACCGGTTTATCTACGGTCTGTCCAAAAAGGTGCTGCTTTCCAACGTCTTTGCACAGATCGCAGACGGTATCTTCACCCTTCCTGCGGATGATCTGACCTGCCTGCTGGCATGGTTCGGCGCGGCCGCCTATACCTTGCAAATCTACTATGATTTCTCCGGATATTCGGATATGGCGATCGGCCTTGGCAAGATGTTTGGCTTCCGCTTTCTGGAGAATTTCAATTATCCCTATATCAGCCGCTCAGTCACCGAGTTTTGGCGCAGGTGGCACATGTCGCTTTCCACATGGTTCCGCGACTATGTTTATATCCCGCTGGGCGGGAATCGATGCTCGGCCAGGCGGCATATTTTTAACCTTCTGGTGGTCTGGGGACTGACCGACTTTTGGCACGGCGCAAATTTCACCTTTCTCGCCTGGGGCCTGTACTTCGGCGTGCTGCTGATTATCGAGAAATACGCGCTCGCCGATCTGCTCAACCGGCTCCCGCGGCCCCTCACTCATCTGTACGCACTGTTTTTCATTGTCATCGGCTGGGTGCTGTTCCGGAGCGATTCGCTGTCCTACGCGCTCAGCTATTTACAGGTCATGTTCACGCCCAGCCTTGCGGTCGATCCGCTCATCCTCGAATACTGCATGCGGTTCTGGCCTTATCTGCTGTGCGGTGTGGTGCTGTCCGCTCCGCTTTATCAGCTGATCTCCAAAAAGAAGATATACACGGTGCTCAGTTATCCGCTGATGGCGGCGCTGTTTGTGTTATGCGTTATGTCGCTGCTCAACAACAGCTATAATCCTTTCATCTATTTCCGGTTTTGACGGGGCGGTGATTCCATGAAACATTTTATCAAGATTGCTTTATTCTGTGGTGTTCTCTTTTTGGTTCCCATATTGACGCTGACAAAGGAACCGGCCGCCACCTCATATTATGAAAACCGCACGCTCGCAGTATTTCCCCCGTTCAGCACGCAGGAGCTGATGGACGGGGAATACTTTCCCAAGGTGGAGACATATATCAACGACCATCTGGTATGGCGCGATCGGCTCCTCAAGCTGAATATCCAAAAAGAGTTCTCCCTGCGCAATCCCGTTATCAATGACGTAGTGGTCAGCGGAGAGCTCCTCCTCCCCCATTACAGCACGGCCCGCGAAAGCTATGACAAGCAGGCGATGGCGCAGGAGCTGGATATGCTGGAAAAGCTAAACGGCTATTGCGCGCAAAACGGCATCGAATTTCTCTATGTCGGCATCCCCGAGCAGTCCACCGCATTTGAGGACCGCTATCCTCCCTATCTGAAACATTCCAGTTATAAGGATGATTCGCTTCGCACAGACTTTATGCAGGGGCTGACCGACCGCGGCATCGACCATCTCGAGATGGCGCAGTATCTCTCCGCGGATTACGACCGGTTTTACAGCAAAACAGACCATCATTATAATCTTTACGGCGCGTATGAGACCTATCTGCGCATCATGTCCTATATCAACGACAATTATTTTCCTGCGCCGGTCACGGAGGATCTGGAGATCACGCCGGTCGATACCGCGTTCCTCGGTTCCCGCAGCCGCAAACTGTTCGGTCTGTTCGAGTCGGACGACCGCCTGTATACCGGCACACTGGCCGATCCGATCCCCTTCGAGCGCTATGACAACGGCAAACCGGTTGCATCCACGGTATACAGCGAGAGCAACCGCAATGTGTATGCCTACTATATGGGCGGCGACATGGCGGAGACCATCATCCGCACCAACCGTCCGGAGCTTCCGGATGTGCTGATCGTGGGCGATTCCTTTACCAACGCGCTGGAGGCCATTCTGTATACTTCGTTCGATGAAATGCGCAGCCTGGATTTCCGCTATTACACGGAAAAATCCATTTACGAGTATCTGGCAGATTACCAGCCCGACATGATCCTCTATGTGCGCGACGATCTCTCCTATCATCTGACCACCGGCAACGGCGATCTGGAGTGATTTCCGCATATATTATCCAGCGCCGTTTTCACGGCCCTGCCGTCCTCTGCGGTAAGCGTTTGTCGGTATGCGGCCGCAAATACCGTCTGTTCCCTGCCCGGATGGGCGCCATACTTTGTTCATTCCTATGTCTGTGAGGTATCTTCATGCTGCATGAATTTTCCCGGGCAGAGCTGCTGCTCGGCGCCGAAGCCATCAAAAAGCTCGCCGCGTCGCATGTTGCCGTGTTCGGCGTCGGTGGGGTGGGCTCGTTCGCGTGCGAGGCGCTCGCGCGGGCGGGCATCGGTGAACTCACCCTGATTGACAACGATACAGTTGCCCTGACCAATCGCAACCGCCAGCTGGTTGCGCTTTCCTCCACCGATGGGCAGCCCAAGGTAGCGGTCATGCGCAGCCGCATCGCGGATATTAACCCGCGCTGTACGGTTCATGCACTTCAGGAGTTCTACACACCGGATTCCGCGCTCGACCTGTCGCAGTTTGACTATGTGATCGATGCGATCGATACCGTCACCGCCAAGCTGCACCTGATCACCGAGTGTGACCGGCTGGGCATACCGCTCATCTGCTCGATGGGCACGGGAAACAAGCTCGACCCGACACGCTTTGAGGTCGCGGATATTTACAAGACCTCGGTCTGCCCGCTCGCGCGCGTCATCCGTCTGGAGTGCAAAAAGCGCCGGATCAAGCATCTGAAAGTCGTCTACTCCAAGGAGGAAGCACGCACGCCCCTTCCCTCGGACGAGCAGAAGGGCACGGCGGGCCGCGCCGTACCCGGCAGCGTGTCGTTTGTGCCGCCGGTAGCCGGCATGATCCTTGCAGGGGAATGCATCAAGGATCTCACCGGTGTGCGGTAATACAAAAGGGCCGGTTGCAAAATAAAAGTGCAATAGCAATTTGCACAAAAAACGGCCCCAATAAGACAAATCGTCCCTCAAAAGAAGCTGTTTTGACTTCCTTTGAGGGGCGTATTTTGTACATTATTTTTGGGACAAGATATTTTGCAACAGGCCCTTTTTCTTTTATTCGACCTGCTCCCCTGTCGGGAGGTACAGCGCGGTCTGCGCCGGATCGTCCAAACCGCTGCCGCGGTATGTCAACCGGATACAGCCGTTTTCAAACATAATGTCCGTATCGATATCCCCAACCACAAACGGCGCCTGTATCGTGCCGAGCGTGTCTCCAAACCGGTCAAAACAGGTCACTGTCTGCTCCCCTGTTTTGAGCGCATACACGCCCGCGCCGTCAGTCGGCAGTTTTCCCGGCCGCTGGCTGACAGAAACAGTAAACAAGGTCTGCGGCTCCCCATACTCGGTGCAGCGGATGTAGGCATATTCGGTATCCGACAGCCAGCAGACGTAAATATCCTGTCCCACCTCGTCCATTGCGTTTGGATAGGTTTGGGTCAGGCGATTGCCGGAAAAATCATACAGCGCATAATGATAGCCGTTTTCTTGCACAATGCAGGTATTGCTCCAGCGGTTAAGACGCATTGGACTGGCGCTCACCGTACCCATTTTTCCGTCTATGACTGGGCAATACATCCCATCCCGCTCGATCACCATGCGATCGCCAATGCCGCTGTACAGCTCCACCTGATCAAGCGAGATATTCATGCTCCAAAGTGTATTGCCGTCACGATCGATCGCACGGACCGAACCGCCGTCATCCACGATCGCACGATCCCGATACCATTCGGTCAAAGGCGTTCCGCTCTGCGCGCGCCATGTCCCATCCGCATAAACGACAATCCCTTGCCGGTAATCCTTTGTCGATCGCGCCCATGCAATATCGCTCTGTATGAGGGCCGCTTCATCGAGCCGGTAGCCGTCAAGCACCTCGCCGGTTTTTAACTGGTACAGCAAAGCGTCGCCGCCCGCTGTTGGCTGCAATGCCGCCCAGTCACCGAAGAGCTGAATCGAATAAAACTGACCGTTCGTATCGCGAAAATCAGTCAACAGGCGGTTGCCGTCTTCATCCTCCAGATGCATCTGAGATACGCCGACGCCCTGCGCATCTGTCACAACCCGATAGGGCTCTTCCGCCTGTTCCGCCGGTGGAATGACCGCGTACTGCGCATCATAAATACGCAGCATGGTCGCGATCGACTGCTCCCGTGTGTACTTCCCCAGCGGATCGAACGCATTATCGCCCGTACCGGTCATAATGCCATGGCGATACGCCCAGTTCACGCCGGTACGCGCCCACGAGGAGATATCCGCGCCGTCCGCGAATACATGCGGCAGCCGGCCCTGTACGCTGCCGTCGTAATCCGCCCGCAGCATGCCCAGCCGGTGCAGCATTGCGGCTGCCTCCTGCCGCTGAACCGGTTGGTCCGGCTCGAACCGGCCGCTGCCCACGCCGTTGACAATGCCGACCGACGCGCACAGCAGCACATCGCCGTCCGTGCAGTCGGTAAACAGCACCGTATTTTTCTCTATCTCGCCCAGCAGGCTCTGTTCCTCCCAGGCATGGTATACCGCCGCGGCCAGCGCGCAGAATTCCGCGCGGGTGACCGGCTGGGCATAGGCGCCGTCCAGTTCTTCCGGCACGAGTCCAGCTTCGCGCGCGGTCTGCACCGCCTCCCGCGCCCAGCCGCTCGGCTCATCCGCCGCCCCGGCCGTGACGGCCAGCAAACAGGCTGCCAGCATCGCTGCAATCCATTTTTTCATTCGTTCCATCCTCCTTTTTGGGTATTGCATACGGGCGTTACCGCCGCGTGATGTCGGTGTAAACAATGGTGTTCAGATGGCGGCTGCCATCGCTGAACGTGATCTCCTGCCGGATGGGGCGTCCCTGTTCGTCATACCATATGCGGTCAGTCTTGCCGTCCTCGGAGATGCAGGTTTCCGCTCCCTCCGTATCGTCATACTCCCATATGTACTGTTCTGTATCCGTCTCCGGCGCGCCCTCTCTCCATCTGGTTGACTGGGTGGAAACTGCATTCCCCCGCTCATCCAGCGTGTACCGGATCTCGTATTGTGGATTGCCGGCGCCGTCCTCATACGTGACATACTTGGTATTGCCGTCCCAGGTGCGGATATACCGATCGGTCAGTGTCCCCTGTGCGTCGTAGCCGAGGGAAAGGCTGTATTCCTCGCTGTCGCCTTCGTACTCCATAACGGTATAGCTGCCGTCATCGTAATCATAGCGGATGTCCCGTCCCAGTGCATCGGTCGTCACGCGATCGACAGAATAAAACCGCCATTCCTTATTCCGGACGGTTTGCGTGTTCCCATCATACGAGATATCCGTATAATATGGCAGCAGGCTATCTTTGTGCAGTGCTATGCCGCGTATCTCGTGCCCCTGCGCGTCCTTGCAGCTGATCGAGACACTGAGCCGCTGCATGCTGCCCTGCCATTGGACGCTATGGATGCACTGCTCATAACTCGCCGCCGGTGCGATATACGGCAGCAGCCGCCAGTTGTCCGCGTTCGGCTGCACATAATACAACCCCCGCAGGAGCAGTGCGCTCCATGTAATACCGTAAAGCACCGCAGTGATCAGCGCAAGCTGTCCCAGCCGTTTTCCGATACTTCTGACCATATCGCTCCCCCTTTTCCTTATCATAACATAAAAATCCCCGCGGAGAAATATCCGCGGGGATTTTGTTATGCTTTTGTAGCTTACGCTGCGGTACTGCTTACGCCTCCGGCGCGTACAGATCCTGCAGGCGCTTGAGGTGCGCGTAGCGCTTGGTGGACTCGACCTCGGACTGCTCGAACAGCTTCTCCGCACGGTCCGGGAAAGAACGGGTCAGCGCAGAGTAACGCGCCTCGTTCATCATGAACTTGCGGTAATCCTCGGTCTTGGGCTCCTTGGACTCCAGAATGAACGGATTCTTGCCTTCCTCAGCCAGCTGCGGGTTGAAGCGGAACAGGTTCCAGTAGCCGCAGTCGAC
>DXDO01000001.1 GCA_019115425.1 Candidatus Agathobaculum merdigallinarum
GTTCGGTTATGCGCTGGATAAGAAGAAGGAGGCACAGTAAGTTATGGATAGCAGCAAAAAAGAAGGCGGCATCGTACAGCTTGTCGTCGTACTGGGCCTGATCACCTTTGTGTGCGCCCTGCTTCTGGGCTGTATCAACGGCGTAACCGCGGATAAGATCAAGCAGAACAACGAGAACACCCGCAACGAAGCGATGGCGGCCATCATGCAGGACGCTGAGGACTTCTCCGAGGTAGAGGTTTCTGAGGACTGGACCGCACCGGCCGACAAGAACCAGCCGGTGATCTCCGGTGTATATGAGGCGCAGTCCGGCGGCGAGGCCATCGGCTACTGTGTAGAGGTCAAGCCTAAGGGCTTCGGCGGCGAACTGACCATGATCGTCGGCATCAACTCGGACGGCACGGTTGCCGGCGCGCAGGTCACGGCGCACGGCGAGACCCCGGGCCTCGGCGCCAAGGCGCAGACCGACCCGAACTGGATCACCCAGTTTGCGGGCCAGCCGGCGGACGGCAGTCTCGCAGTTTCCAAGGACGGGGGCACGATCAACGCCATCACCGGTTCCACCATCACGTCCCGCGCGGTAACGCTGGGCGTCAATACGGCAGCGAACTGCGTCGCAAGTCTGGGTTAAAGGAGGAAGAGCCAAATGAAATTCAAAGATCAACTGAAGGCGGGCGTCATCCTCGACAACCCGATCTTTATGCAGACCATCGGCCTGTGCCCGACGCTGGCGACTTCGACCTCGCTCTCCAATGCGATCGGCATGGGCGTGGCAGCCACGGTCGTCCTGATCTGCTCCAACGTCGTTATTTCCGCGCTGCGCCGGTTTATTCCGGATAAGGTGCGTATCGCGGCGTTTATCACCATTATCGCGGCATTCGTTACCACGATCGACCTCGCGCTGCAGGCATTCGTGCCGTCGCTGGCGGCGTCGCTCGGCCTGTTCCTGCCGCTGATCGTTGTTAACTGCATCATCCTCGGCCGTGCCGAGGCGTATGCGTCCAAGAACAAGGTCCTCCCCTCCGCGCTGGACGGCGTTTGCATGGGTCTGGGCTTTACCTTCGCGCTGGTTCTGATGGGCTTCTTCCGCGAGCTGCTGGGCGCAGGCACGGTTTTGTCCGGCCTGTCCACCCTGCTGCCCTTCCTCGCGGGCGTGATCCCGGCGGAAGGCTTCGCGATCCCGTTCTTCAACGCAAATCCGATGGTTATGATGATCCTGCCGGCAGGCGGCTTCCTGATGCTGGGTTTCATCTTTGCCGCGATCCAGAAGATCATGGCCGGAAAGGAGGACAAGTAAATGCCTTTCGTATTTCCTGATGCAATGAGCCTGACCGAGATCCTGTCGCTCGCTGTAGCGTCCATTCTGGTCAACAACTACATCCTTGTCCAGTTCCTGGGCTGCTGCTCGTTCTTCGGCGTTTCCAAAAAGACCGATACCGCAATCGGCATGGGCATGGCGGTTGTATTCGTTATGGCCCTGTCCAGTGCGGTTACCTGGGCGGTGCAATACTTCATCCTCGAGCCGCTGAATCTGCAGTACATGCAGACCATCGCGTTCATCCTGGTTATTGCAACGCTCGTGCAGTTCGTCGAGATGTTCATGAAAAAGTCGATGCCCGCGCTGTATTCCGCGCTCGGTATCTTCCTGCCCCTGATCACCACCAACTGCGCGGTGCTCGGTGCGGCTATCTCGAACATCGACAATAGCTATTCGTTCATCGGCTCGATGGTTTACGGTGTCGGCTCCGGCTTGGGCTACACGCTGGCGATCGTCCTGTTCTCCTCGATCCGTGAGCGTCTGGATGCAACCTCGAAGTGCCCCAAGTGCTTTGAAGGTTTCCCGATCGCGCTGGTTTCCGCGGCGCTGCTCGCGATGTCCTTCATGGGCTTCTCCGGCCTGTCGATCTGGTAAGCAAGGGGGAAAGATAAGAAATGGATATGCAAAATATCATTGCGGCAGTCGCTGTCCTGTTTGTCATGGGCGTTGTGTTTGCGATCCTGCTCGGCATTGCGGCCAAGGTGTTCGCGGTCGAGGTGGATGAGCGCGTGCCGCTGGTTCGTGAGTGCCTGCCGGGTGCAAACTGCGGCGGCTGCGGCTATCCGGGCTGCGACGGTCTGGCTGCCGCGATCGTAGAAGGTACGGCGCCGGTCAACGGCTGTCCGGTCGGCGGCGCTGCCGCGGCGGAGAAGATCGCCGCGGTGATGGGCGTTGCGGTCGAGACCGGCGAGCGCAAGGTGGCGCACGTTTACTGCAACGGCGGCTGCAATGCCGTTGACAAGACCAAGTATGAGGGCCTGCAGGACTGTACCGCAGCGATGCGCGTTGCAGGCGGCCCGAAGGCCTGCGCCTACGGCTGCATGGGCCTCGGCTCTTGCGTCAAGGCCTGCGCATTTGACGCGATTCATGTTGTGGACGGCGTTGCCAAGGTTGACACAGAAAAGTGCGTGGCCTGCGGCAAGTGTGTCGCGGCCTGCCCGAAGAAGCTGATCGATCTGGTGCCCGAGTCCAAGAAGGTTCACGTCAACTGTGTGAACAAGGATAAGGGTCCGGAGGTCGTAAAGGTCTGCTCCAACGGCTGTATTGGCTGCAAGATGTGCGAAAAGACCTGTAAGTTCGACGCGATCCACGTGGTCGACGGCGTTGCCAAGATCGACTACGACAAGTGCAAGAACTGCAAGATGTGCGCCAAGGCCTGCCCGAAGGGCTGCATCGAGCCTGTCCCGACCGAAGAGGAAAAGGCCAAGTTCAAGGAGATGCAGGCAAAGCAGGCTGCCGCCGCCAAGGCCAAGGCAGAGGCTGCCAAGGCGGAAGCCGCCGCGGCTCCGGCTGCTGAGGACAAGTAATGGACTATCTGCATCCCAAGCTGGATGACGCTGCTATCGCCCGCATGTCGAGCCTCGCGCTCGCCCATGTGGGCGATGCCGTTTATGAGGTGCTGGTACGGTCGTACCTCGCCTGCGGCGGCACCCAGACCGCAAAGAATCTGCACAGCCGCACGGTGACGCTCGTGCGTGCCTCAGCACAGGCGGAAGCGGTGCAGCGCATCCTGCCGCTGCTTGATGAGGATGAGGAAACGGTTTTCCGCCACGGCCGCAATGCCAAGCCGAAAACCGTGCCCAAGTCCGCGTCCGTCGCGGAATATGCGCAGGCGACCGCACTCGAAGCGCTGTTCGGCTGGCTGTACCTCAAACAGCGGTACGACCGCATCAACGAGCTGTTTGCGGTGATTGAGCAGGGGTTTTAGCAAGCAAAAAGGAACGCCCATCGGGCGTATCCTCACAAGGATAACAACCGAAACCGTTCAGAGCATAAAGGAACTGCTGCGGGGAGCGGGTCCACAAGGATAACAATGAGGAACCACTTCGGAGCATAAAAACTGTCACAGAACTTTGCTAGGGGCGGTAGATTTTGAAATGCCACCCGACTCTGCTCCACCGCCAGCCAGTGCATTGAGCAGGCACGGGAGGCGGTGGCACAGGGCAGGCAAGAAGTTGAATGCAGTAGTAAAAATCGCGGTTGAATTTTACAGCAGACTGAGATATACTAAGGGTAGGAAAGGGGCTGAACACCATGCCGAATATCAAACCCATCTCTGATCTGCGCAATTACACCGAGGTTCTGCATGATGTAGCAGTGGGTGCTCCGGTATTTCTGACCAAGAATGGCCGTGGCCGGTATGCTATCGTGGATATGCAGGACTATGAGCGGGCACAGGCCACCATCCGGCTGATGAACGAGCTTGCCAAGGGCCAGAAATCCGGTGAAACCGAAGGCTGGCTGACACCGGAGGACATGAGGGCACATTTCCGTGCGAGGGCAAATGGGGAAAAATAAGATACACTACACGGCGGAGTCGCGTCGGGATTTGGATTCGATATGGGATTACATCGCGTCCGATCTTCAAAATGTTTCTGCGGCAGAGCGCATTGTAGACCGCATTATGGACGATGTGGATCGCTTGGAACACCATGCAGAAATGGGCGCACTACTGTCCTCGATTGCCGATGTGGAGAGCGACTACCGCTTTCTGGTGACAGGCAGCTACCTCACCTTTTACCGGGTGCATGGCAGCGATGTCTATGTGGATCGTGTGCTCTATGGCCGCCGTGACTATCTGCGGATCCTCTTTGGCGATACGCAGGACGAGGAAACCGAAGAATAAAAAATGTATGGATTGAGAAACCGCTTGCAGAAATGCAGGCGGTTTTTTCATGCAAAGGAGCGTGAGCTATCAGACAATACCCAGTCATCTACGCCGACCCGCTCTGGCGGGTATTCCGCGAAGAAGGTGCAGGGAGCGTCGGAGCACCACTAGCATAAACACTTTCTGGCAGTGCTTGCACAGCCGCAGCGGCTTTGCATCGTCTACCAGCATGAAGCTGAACATCATTTGGATACCCAGCAAAAGCGAGTGGAAGTCCCAGTAAATCGTCGGCTTTTCCAGCAGCTCGATGTGGTAGCTGGGCGCGATCCCGCCAAAGGCCGCCATCGCCTTGCGGTACAGGTTCAGGGTACCCTCGTCGATGGAATCATAGTCATGGTAGTACAAAATGGAGGTCGTCAGCGTGAAGGCCCAGTCTTTAAACTGTTGGGCCACCCAGTCATAGGGTTCCGCATATTCCCGCTGGAAGCTCATGTTTTTCGCCATCGGATCGTCGGCAAAGGTCATGGTCAGCGCGATCATCGTGCGGTCACCGGAAAACGTCCAGTCGGATTCCATACCTTTTTTCACCACATCCAGCTGATCAAAGGGATAGAACAGCGCCAGATAATCCTCCGTCTCCATCGTCTCCACCTTGATGATGTGGTTTTTCGGCAGATAGACCGCCTCATAGTCCATGAAAGACGGCGTGGTGGGCAGCGCTGTCATCAGGCCTAGCAGGCCGTACTTTGTGACAAATTCCAGAATGGCCACCTCCACGTCCACATCCGTCCTGCGGCCCATCATCAGCATCCCCACATTGAGGGCATCCAGCACCATGCCGGACATTTCCTTCATGGGGTTATACACATCGGGCTTCGCATCTTTGGCCGGTGTGATGTACCGCTTTCCATCGGCGGCAGCTTTCAGTTCATAGCGGTCATACCGCACCCAATGAGAACGGGATTGCTCAAACAAATTCTTCATATCACCGTTCCTCACTTCCAATCGTCAATACCGTATTTTTCGAGTAGCGACCGAGCGTAATCCTTGCCTGTCTCGGTCAAATACACACTCTTGCTCCTGTGGCTGCCCTGACGGATCAAA